>CBDUPD010000076.1:0-8443 GCA_965368985.1 uncultured Spongiibacteraceae bacterium
CTTTTATTATGTATAATCTGGCCTCTTTTTTGACGCCAATAATTTCACTAGTAAGACGAGCCAATGGATAAGACCTACACCCCAAAAGATATCGAAGCCAAGTGGTACAAAACCTGGGAAGATAATGGCTATTTCAAACCCTCTGGTCAGGGTGAATCTTATTGCATCATGATTCCTCCACCGAATGTGACGGGTAGTCTGCATATGGGTCATGCCTTTCAGCATACTATTCAAGATGCCCTTACCCGCCATGCGCGCATGCAAGGCAAAAATACCTTATGGCAAGTTGGTACCGACCACGCAGGTATTGCCACACAAATGGTTGTAGAACGCAAACTCGCCGCTGAAGGACAGCCTGACAGAATTGAACTAGGCCGTGAAACGTTCATTGAAAAAGTCTGGGAGTGGAAAGAAGAATCAGGAGGCACTATCACCCAGCAAATGCGTCGCTTGGGAAATTCTGTTGATTGGGACCATGAAGCTTTCACTATGGACGAAGGCTTTTATAAAGCGGTACACGAAGTATTTGAACGCTTGTATGACGACGGCCTTATCTATCGAGGCAAACGATTGGTTAACTGGGATCCAAAGCTGCACACCGCTATTTCTGATCTTGAAGTTGAAAATAAAGAAGTTAAAGGCAAGATGTGGAACCTGCGTTACCCGCTCGCCGACGGCGTTAAGACAGCTGATGGAAAAGATTATCTGGTTGTAGCTACCACCCGCCCTGAAACCATGCTTGGTGACACAGGTGTCGCGGTAAATCCTGAAGATGTTCGCTATAAAGATCTTATCGGTAAAGATATTATCTTGCCGTTAGTTGGTCGACGTATTCCTATTGTTGGAGACGAACATGCCGACATGGAAAAAGGCACCGGCTGTGTAAAAATTACTCCTGCTCACGATTTCAATGACTATGAAGTTGGCCAGCGTCACAAGCTACCCATGATCAATGTTTTGACTATTAATGCTGACATTCGCAATATTGCCGAAGTGGTTAACAGTGACGGTACTGAAAACAGTGATATCGACAGCAGCATTCCTGAAGCATATCAAGGCATGGAACGTTTTGCCGCTCGTCGCGCTATTGTAGAAGAGTTTGAAAAACTTGAACTTCTTGTAAGTATTGATGAACACGATCTCACTGTTCCTTATGGTGATCGCGGTGGCGTTGTTATCGAGCCGATGCTTACTGATCAGTGGTATGTTAATGCCAAAACTCTGGCTAAACCTGCAATAGAAGCCGTCGAAGATGGCAGCATAAAATTTGTTCCGCAACAGTATGAAAACATGTACTTCTCATGGATGCGCGACATTCAGGATTGGTGCATCTCTCGCCAACTTTGGTGGGGTCATCGTATTCCTGCCTGGTATGACGAAGCTGGCAAAGTTTATGTTGCGCAATCTGAAGATAAAGTTCGCGAGAAGTATAATCTTGGAGATATTAAACTCACTCAAGATGAAGATGTACTGGACACATGGTTCAGCTCAGCCTTATGGACTTTTGCCACGCTAGGCTGGCCAGAAGATGACGAACGCCTTAAAACCTTTCACCCAACGGATGTGTTAGTTACAGGCTTTGATATTATCTTTTTCTGGGTTGCCCGCATGATCATGATGACCATGCACTTTATGAAAGATGAAGAAGGCAAACCACAAGTACCGTTCAAAACAGTGTACGTTACCGGCCTGATTCGTGATGATCATGGTCAAAAGATGTCGAAATCAAAAGGCAATGTTATTGATCCTCTGGATATGATCGACGGCATAGACCTTGAAGGCCTGTTAGAACAACGTACCGGCAATATGATGCAGCCTCAGTTAGCCGAAAAGATAGCCAAACGAACCAGAAAAGAATTCCCTGACGGTATAACCGAGCATGGTACTGACGCCCTACGCTTCACCCTCACCGCACTTGCCTCAACCGGTCGCGATATCAGCTGGGACATGAAGCGTCTTGAAGGTTACCGCAATTTCTGTAACAAAATCTGGAATGCTGCACGTTACGTTTTATCCAACACTGAAGAACATGATTGTGGCCAGGATAGCTCAAGTGATATTGAACTCTCTGTTGCCGACCAATGGATTATCAGTCAACTACAACGCTGTGAAAAAAGCGTAAATGAATCTTTTAATAACTACCGTCTTGATTTGGCCAGCCAGGCTATTTATGACTTTGTATGGAATGAATACTGCAGCTGGTATATCGAATTATCGAAGCCTGTTTTCTTTGATGAAAACTCATCAGAGGCGCAGCTAAAAGGTACCCGCCATACATTAATCAATGTACTTGAAAGTATTTTACGCCTTGCTCATCCAATTATGCCCTATATCACCGAAGCCATCTGGCAACGAGCAAAACCCCTGGTAGGTAATAATAACGATACCATTATGCTTGAAACATACCCTACTGCTGACGATACACTTATTAATGAAAGTGCTGAAGCGACTATTAATTGGGTTAAAGGTGTAATAACCGGCATTCGTCAAATTCGCAAAGAGATGAATATACCCGATGCGACAGCACTCCCCGTTTTGCTTCAACAAGGTAGTGCTACTGACAAACAACGTCTTGAAGAAAATGAACAGTATCTTAAAAAGCTCGCAAAACTTCAAAGTATCGGGTGGCTTGAAGAGTCAGTAGAAGCCCCTCTCTCTTCTACCCAACTGGTGGGTAATATGAAGGTACTGGTGCCTATGGCAGGTTTTATTGATACTGAAGCAGAAACAGCCAGACTGCAAAAAGAGATTGAGAAAAAAGAAAAAGAACTGGCTCGCGTCTCTGGCAAACTATCTAACGAGAAGTTTGTAGCCAATGCACCTGCAGATGTTATTGAAAAAGAGCAAGAAAAAATGGCTGGTTTTGAATCTGATATCAAAAATTTCAAAGAGCAGCTGGATAAAATTCAGTCTATGTAACCCTCATTAATATGTCATCTCGAGCGTAGCCGAGAGATCTCCTTAAAATATCGCGATACAACATGGAGATCCCTCGGCTACTCTCGGAATGACTTTGTTACGAATTCACATAAACATCATAACGTACCGACTTCCCTTTCAACTGAAACCCCGGCTTCTTGTCTGCCAATAAAGGAGCCAACTTAGGCCTTTTTACAACCACCCGTTTACCGGCTTTTTCTCTGGCCAATGCCAGTAGGTCATCTTCCTGCTCATGATCAAAACCTACAATGTCATGAAAATATTGCATCGCTTTTTTCACTTTAGCCGTTTTCTGACGTTCCGGAAACATAGGGTCAAGATAGATAACATCAAAGCTATCCAGAGTTGAAGAGAGACATTCAATTGCACTTTGCCTGGGTAATAGTTTCATGCAGCTGTCGATAATCTGGCGTACTTCATTATCCAGTAGCTGCGCCCGGCTAAACCCATCTTCAAGCAAGGAAAATACAACCGGATTTTTCTCAACCAGACCAACCTTACAGCCTAGACTGGCCAATACAAAGGCATCACCTCCGAGTCCGGCAGTTACATCAAGAACTGTGGGGCGATAATCAGCTTTACAGCCAACTGCCTTGGCTATTTCTTGCTTGATTCCTGATGATTGACGCCTGTATTCAGTCGATGCCGAATTAAAGTCAACATAAAGCGCACCTCCCTGCTTTTTATCAACAGGAGATAACTGCAATTTTCCTGCCTGATATTCAAGCAGGTAATTAATTTCGTGTTTGAATAGGTTTTGAGGTGTTAATAAAGGCAGATCAAGTTTATTTGAAAGCTTATCAATACCAAAAGACAAGCCATCATACGATTCAAGACAGGCTATTTGCATAGAATCAGATAAAAGCTAAACCGACGATACCACCCGGTTGAACGTGGCGTACTTCCATAGGGATGGGATCAGCATTTAAAGCACCTGTATGACGCTTGATGATAACATCAACCACTGTTCCAACAGGCGGGCTCACATGTATGCCCATAGTGACAGATATGCCACCATCAGAAACATCACGTGCCTTTACGTTAATTGTTCCAAACCCCGGATGACTCATCAGCACTTGTGCATCTGAAGAGGTTCGCATATAACGGCGATGTTCGTATGACAAGAGTTCCTCTCTTTCAAAAATGATTATGTATATAGTTTAGCTTATGCTTACTCATTAATAATAGCAAAAGCTAGTTTAAACTTTTAACCGTCTACTAAGTAACTCAGACCTTTAATGAAAAATAGTCATTTTCACAAGGATCGATAAAAAGTAAAATAAGCTTTTAACTGATCAATACATAATATTATATGCAAACTAAACGACTATTTGTTATCAGAAATCAATTTGACCAGTATCTTGACAAACATTCCGGGTGGTTATCAGGCAAAGACCCTCAGGCATTGTATCGTGCCGAGCACCACGATCAGGCTCTCAATACCCTGATTGAAGTCAACTCTAAAGATATTTCCTTACGCGGTGATATTATTGAAGTTGATATGGATGATAAAAAACGCCCTGTTGTTGAGGTCTCCGAATCTGCGATAGCGCTTGATATCGATTTGGCAAAAATGGAAGCTGAAAACCCCAGTGATCTGGAAATGGCTGGAATTGCAGAAGATTCAGATCAACAAGTGACTGGTGAAGAACCAGAAGATGAGTAATTAAAACACTATAATCCCCGCGAAGGCAGGGATCTATAGTGTTTTAAAGATTTCCGCCTTCGCGGGAATAATAAAATGGGTAAAACTGGATAAGGCTTCTACAAAAAGAATCAAAACTACTCGTCGAAGTTTATGCCCAGACGATGACCTACCACTTCATAAGATTCGATTACGTTACCCAAACCTTGACGGAATCTGTCTTTATCGAGTTTCTCACGAGTTTCAACATCCCACAAGCGACAACCATCTGGTGAAAACTCATCACCCAGGCAGATTTTTCCATTAAATACACCAAACTCGATTTTGTAGTCAACCAATAACATGCCACCTTCCTTGAATAGCTTGGTCAACACTTCATTAACCTGAAATGTAATTGTTTTCATTTCTTCAACATATTTCGCATCTGCCCAGCCAAACGATTCTATATGATATTCATTAATCATTGGATCACCCAGAGCATCGTTCTTCAAAAAGAATTCAAAGGTTGGCGGATTAAGATCAAGCCCCTCTTCTACGCCTAATCGACGGCAGATACTTCCGGCAGAAATGTTGCGAACCACACACTCAATAGGAAACATCTCAAGCTTTTTCACAAGACATTCTGTATCAGATAATAGCTTTTCAAAATGAGTAGAAATTCCAGCATCTTCAAGCTTCTGCATAATGAAAGCATTAAACTTGTTATTCACCATTCCCTTGCGGTCAAGCTTTTCAATTTTTTTACCGTCGAATGCAGATGTATCATCACGAAATAGCAGTATCAGTTTATCCGGGTCGTCAGTAAAATAAACTGATTTGGCTTTACCTGCATATAACTCATCTCTTTTTTCCATTTTCATGGCCTCTCTTTTAACTGTTAAACGCTTAACCAGGAAAACCCCTGCTGCTGCGTTGCATAAATAACATTATCAATTTGCCGTTCTATTTCAGCAAATTGTTTTTTAACCAAGTCTATACTGTTGTTTTGCTCACTGATATGACCCAATACAAGAGTATTTAATAGCGCAATATCAATAGACTGTAAAAAATGTTCTGCCTGTACATTACTTAAATGTCCCCAATCACTTGCTACACGTTGCTTTAAACTCGGTGGATATTTTCCAGACCAGAGCATATCTATATCATGATTTGCTTCGAGCAATAGCGCATGGCATCGAGTATATTCGGCACATACATGAGGAGAAACAGAACCCAGATCTGTCATCACCCCCAATTTTTTACCTCCTGCCTTAAAAATGAACTGACAAGGTTCATTGGCATCATGAGGAACTGAAACAGGCGTAATAGTAATACTGCCTATTTCAAAGTCATTATCCAGTTCTATCCACTGAATATCTTCTATCTTTTCAAGCTTTCCTGTTCGAGCTGTTCCACGAGTCGTAAATACCGGGATACCATAACGACAAGCTAGTCTACTAACACCACTTATATGGTCACTATGCTCATGTGTAACCAAAATTGCGTCAATATCTTCAACACAACAATCAAGCTCCATCAAGCGCGATAATGTATATTTAACACTAAAACCACAATCTATCATAACAGTGGTTTGATCATGTTTAATTAGCGTTGCATTTCCCTTGCTTCCACTACCAATACAACAAAACTGCACTAATACCGACCCTAATGTAGATGCCCTTTTAAAAGCATAATCTGTTTATTAAGCTCTTTACGAAGAAGCTTTTCATCAGGTGCTTCGCTATCAATAGCTTTCACTGTAACGCGATACAAGCCTTTCTGCTCATCAACAGTAAATACATATTTATTTCCGGCATACTCGACGTCTTTGTCAAAAGGTTTACGCTTAAAAAATAAACTCATAAAAAAACCTGGTTGATCATCTTCAGCAAGCTGAGGCGTATACTGAACCTTAAAACCGTTTTTTGCGGAATCAAAATCATCAATGGTAAAGTCTGCGCTCTCCAACCCCAACCTTATCGCAACAAGAGCGCGTTGCTTGCTAACATTTAACAATAACGACTTGGTGCCATTTTCAGAAGTCTCTATAAGTAATTGTTTTTGGGCACTAATACCCTGAGCAGCAAATGAATAAGCCGGCTTATCGGAAACATCGGCAAAAAACTGTGCAATGGTCTCCACCATTTCGTATTCTTTTGCAACATCTGATGATGCCTCTGGCCAAAACCCCTTCGAATCTGCTGAAGAAAAAAGAAAACGAATGGATAGTTCAGAAGTATTACGCTGAAAACCTTGCCCTAACTGAAATCGGTATACGCCATCAGGTTTTGTGGCTTCAATAATACCAGCACTACTATTTTCCAGGGTTATAGCCATTTCTTGCAAGGATATAAACTCTTTCAATCGAGGCCAAACTCGACTGGCAGGAATTTGTAACAAGATCCACTGAACATCACCCATTTTCTGGATTTTAACAGCGGCATCTGACTGACCTATCATATCAGTAGGTAGTGGAACCTTTTCAAACGATTCTTCTTCTGCGTAAGGGCTAATTTCCGGAATGACATGAAAATCTATGATTGCCTGGTCATCGAGATCTTCCGGAACAACCATGCGAGAAGTCATTTCTGCTTTTTTGTAATCTTTTTTTCGATCCCGAAAAATCCCATCATCATCTGTCAAACTACTACAGGAAAATAGCGTAAATATTAAACATAGGATTAACGAATTTTTCAGCATAATCTGGCTTCTTGTACTGACTAAAGAACACCAGCATCTTTGAGTGCTTGCTCAAGCGCTGGCTGCTTTTCTGTGCTCAGTGGAGTTAATGGCAAACGAATGCCATCGGGGATTTTAGCCATACGTTGCAATGCCCACTTAACAGGAATCGGGTTTGCTTCGCAGAATAAATGCTCATGAAGTGTTAACAGGTTTTTATTAAGAGAGTGAGCAGTTGTCATATCACCCTGCAATGCAGCCAGGCAAATTTGTGACATAAGCTTTGGGGCAACATTTGCCGTAACAGAAATATTACCCGTTGCACCAATCTCGATCAGATCAAGAAACGTCTCATCATCACCGGAAAGAAGAATAAAATCATCGTTGCACAAGGCACGAATTTCCTTTCCTCGCCCTATGTCGCCAGTTGCTTCCTTGATTCCGATAATTCCCGAAATTTTTGACAGTCTGGCAACTGTATCAGGCAGCATGTCACAGGCTGTTCTACCGGGTACATTGTATAAAATCTGTGGGATATCAACAGCTTCAGCAATAGCTTTATGATGAAGGTATAGCCCTTCTTGTGTAGGTTTATTGTAATACGGAGTCACCAGCAAACAGGCATCTGCATTAACGCTTTTAGCTGCCGTCGTTAACTCTATCGCCTCTTGAGTAGAGTTGGCACCAGTGCCAGCTATAATAGGGATCGCGCCATTCACCTGGTCAACAATCCGCTTTATAACCTCACAATGCTCTTCTACGTTAAGTGTTGCTGATTCACCGGTAGTACCCACTGCGACTATCGCATGCGTACCTTCCTGAATATGCCAGTCGACAATATTCTGCAACGATAACCAGTCAATCTGGCCATCTGCAGACATTGGTGTAACCAATGCAACAATACTGCCTTCTACCATTTGTAAGTGCCTCGAAAAACAATGCGAAAATAAGAAGCGAGATTCTACATCTAGTAGAAGGCTCACTCAAGATAACTCGGTGAATAACAGGAATAAATTGCCCATGAAACAGGCAATTTAATAGAAACGGGCTATATCAACTTTTGAAATTAAAGAAACCGAAACGCTTCTTGTTGGGGATAAACAGCTTCTCTTTGATTTTGATAAGATCGATAGGGTATTCTTCTTGTGGAATATCACGCACGATATATACCAAAGGCAGGTTCATTCGCTTGGATTTAGG
>CBDUPD010000077.1:0-8386 GCA_965368985.1 uncultured Spongiibacteraceae bacterium
AGAAATTGATAGCACGACTTTTAAAGTTGAGGTGATGGAGTTGGGACCTGATGGTAAACCGCATCCAACCGGCAAGATTGAGACACTTGAGGCTGACTCTCTTATTTTGGCGTTAGGACAAGATACGGATACCGGATTTTTGCATTCGATTCCTGATATTCAATTCGAATCTGATGGTACGGTGATTGTTAGTGAAGAGATGATGACTGGCATTGCGGGTATTTTTGCCGGTGGTGATATGGTGCCCAGTGAACGTACTGTAACGATTGCTGTTGGTCATGGAAAAAAAGCTGCCAGAAACATAGATGCCTGGTTGCGAAATGAAACCATTGAGAAAACTGAAAAACATCCGATTGTTGGTCATGAAAAACTGCATATCTGGTTTCGCACATCCGCTCCCAAGAAAGAACAGCAACAGCTGCCATTAAACCAGCGAGAAGATTTTGACGAGGTTTTGCAAGGTCTAACCGAGAAAGATGCGCTGTTTGAGGCCCAACGTTGTTTGTCGTGTGGTAACTGTTTTGAGTGTGATGGTTGTTATGGGGCTTGCCCTGAAGATGCCGTTATTAAATTGGGACCAGGTAAGAAATACCGTTTCGACTATGACTTATGTACAGGCTGTGATGTGTGTTATGAACAGTGCCCGTGTTTTGCGATTGATATGGTGCCGGAAGATTCAGGATCTCATGAGTAAGACTTTTGTTGGTCTGGTTTTAATTCGACCAACAGCAAAATAAGAAGAATAGACAATGCCAAATAAAACCAAAGCTGTCACGATTGATGCTAACGAAGCAACTGCCTACATTGCCTATCGTGTTGTAGAAGTCTGTTCTATTTACCCCATTACGCCATCATCACCCATGGCAGAACAGGTAGATGTATGGTCTAACTACCGGGTTAAAAATATATGGGGTAATATTCCTGATGTCATCGAAATGCAGTCAGAAGGTGGCGCTGCCGGTACTGCCCATGGTGCATTGCAAACCGGTTCGTTAACAACCACATTTACAGCTTCTCAGGGTTTGCTGTTAATGCTGCCGAATATGTACAAAATCGCCGGTGAATTAACGCCGACGGTATTTCATGTTGCAGCACGTTCTTTGGCGACACAAGGTTTGTCTATTTTTGGTGATCATCAGGATGTGATGTCGGCACGAATGACGGGTTTTGCCATGTTGTCTTCTGCCTCAGTGCAAGAGGCCCATGATTGTGCCTTAATCAGTCATTCGGCAACCTTAAAAACACGTGTACCGTTTATGCACTTTTTTGATGGTTTTAGAACTTCACATGAAGTGAATAAGCTTAACCTGATTAATGATGAAGATATTCGTGCAATGATTGATGATGAGCTGGTCTATGAACATCGTTATCGAGGTTTAAATCCGGATACACCATTTATTCGTGGCACTGCACAAAATCCTGATGTTTACTTTCAGTCGAGAGAAACGGTTAATCCCTTTTATGAGAAAGTACCCGGGCTTGTGCAAGAGACGATGGATGAACTTGCCAAACGTACGGGCAGGCAATATAGACTGTTTGATTACTACGGTGCCGAAGGTGCCGAGCGCATTATTATCCTCATGGGGTCAGGTGCACAGACTGCTATATCCACAGCCAAAGTATTGAATGATGCTGGTGAGAAAGTGGGTGTTATTCAGGTCAGGCTTTATCGTCCTTTTTCAATCGAACATTTGGCGTTGGCTTTACCTGATACGGTGAAATCGATAGCTGTGTTAGATCGTACGAAAGAGATCGGTGCACGTGGCGAGCCTTTGTATATGGATGTGATCGAAGCCGTGCTGGAATTGCATAACCGTGGTGATTTAACTGCCATGCCAAAAATTATTGGTGGCCGTTACGGTTTGTCATCAAAAGAATTTACACCAGCCATGGTGAAAGCAGTCTATGAAGAATTGGGTAAATCAAAAAGTAAAAATAATTTCACCATTGGTATTAATGATGATGTCTCTCATACCAGTCTTGATTACGATCGTAGCTGGGAAATCGAATCGCCCAATGTTACTCGTGCGATGTTTTTCGGCTTGGGTTCAGATGGCACCGTAGGGGCCAATAAAAATACGATTAAAATTATCGGTGAGAATACGCCTTTATATGCCCAGGGTTATTTTGTTTACGATTCTTATAAGGCCGGTTCTAAAACGGTCTCTCATTTACGATTTGGCCCCGAGCCTATTTGTTCGCCGTATTTAATTACCTCAGCTAACTTTATAGCCTGTCATAAATATAACTTTATTAAACAGTTTGATCTGTTAAAGAATGCTCAAGAGGGAGCCACCTTTTTATTAAATTGCCCTTATGATGCAAAAGAGATTTGGACGTATCTTCCCAGGCAAATTCAGCAACAGATTATCAGTAAAAATATCGATTTCTATGTTATTAATGCATCAGAAGTGGCACTTGAAGCAGGAATGGGTCGAAGAATAAATACGGTGATGCAAACCTGCTTTTTTGCATTGTCAGGCGTGTTGGAGCGAGAGGAGGCGATCGCTCAAATCAAGAAGGCCATTGAGAAATCTTATGCCAGGAAAGGAGCGCAAATAGTTGAGAAGAATTTCAAGGCAGTAGACTCGGCGTTAGCACATCTGCAGCAAGTGAGTGTGCCGGATATTATCTGTAGTGATATTGATTTTCTGCCTACAGTTCCGGATAAAGCCCCGGAATTTGTCAAGAATATTACTGCGATGATGATGCAGGGTGAGGGTGATGATCTTGCAGTAAGTCAGCTACCGGTTGATGGCACCTTTCCCAGTGGTACTTCACAATGGACCAAACGTAATATCGCTGACGAAATACCGTTGTGGGCCCCTGATACCTGTATTCAATGTGGTAACTGTGTTTGTGTTTGTCCACATGGTGTTATTCGTTCGAAGTTTTTTCATGAATCCTTACTGGAAAAAGCGCCTGACAGTTTTCAATCAGCGCCTATCAGTGCGCGTGGTTTTCCGGAAACCAAATACAGTTTACAAATATACCCTGAAGACTGTACGGGATGTGGTGTTTGTGTAGAAGCTTGTCCTGCGCTTAAGTGGCCGGAGAAAGAACAGAAAGCGATTAATATGACAGACAAAGAATCTGTTATTGACGCGCAAAAAGAAAGTGTCGGTTTTTTTGAAACCTTACCTAATAACGACCGTGCTGAAGTGGACTTCTCTTCTGTTCGTGGTGTGCAGTTTCTTGAGCCATTGTTTGAGTTTTCAGGTGCCTGTTCAGGTTGTGGAGAAACGGCTTATCTGAAAATGCTGTCACAACTATTCGGTCCGCGTGCACTCATTGCCAATGCGACGGGTTGCTCATCAATTTATGGCGGTAATTTACCTGTTACACCATGGACAAAAAATGATGAAGGTCGAGGGCCAGCCTGGTCAAATTCTCTGTTTGAAGATAATGCCGAGTTTGGCCTGGGTATGCGTATTAGTGCCGATAAACAGTTAAGCATTGCAGAAGACCTGCTAACTGAAATGAAAGATAAGTTGGGCAGTGAGCTTGTTGACGATTTAATTCACGCCGAACAAAGTATTGGGCAGCAAATACGCATGCAGCTGATGCGGGTGAATATTCTAAAAGATAAATTGAAGAATATAGATTCAGCAGTCGCCAGAAACCTCGAAACTGTTGCTGATCATTTGGTGCGCCGCAGTGTTTGGTTAGTAGGTGGTGATGGTTGGGCTTATGATATTGGTTCGGCAGGTCTGGACCATGTATTAGCCAGCGGTCGTAATGTGAATATTCTGGTAATGGATACGGAGGTTTATTCCAATACCGGTGGGCAAATGTCTAAAGCTACGCCTATCGCAGCCACCGCCAAGTTTGCTGCCGGTGGTAAACGAGTGGGTAAAAAAGATCTGGCATTGCAGGCAGTTTCTTATGGTAATGTTTATGTGGCGCGAGTTTCTCTGGGAGCTAATCCACAACAAACCCTGTTAGCCTTTAGAGAAGCTGAGGCTTATGAGGGACCATCAATTATTCTGGCTTATTCACCGTGTATAGAGCATGGCTATGATCTGGTGAATAGTCTTGAACATCAAGCAATGGTAGTAGCTACAGGTTATTGGCCATTAATGCGTTTTAATCCGGTATTGCGTAGAAAAGACAAAAATCCCTTTGTTCTTGATTCACCCAGGCCAAGAATGGCATTTAAGGATTTTGCCTATAGGGAAGCCCGTTATAAAACATTGATAAAATCAAACCCTGAAGTGGCAGAAGAGTTGATGAACTCGGCGCAAGAACATGTAAACCTTAAGTGGGATACTTATGAGAAGATGTCTCGTCAAAAGGCTGCCGAGTTTTTCTCTTGATAAAGGGGGAGCCAAGGTCGGTACTTTTCAGTGTTCAGAGTAGTATGATGGAACCTGTTTATTGTACACTCGGATAAATTTTACCTATAAGCATTTTCTTATGTGTGCCTTTTCTTCTCGATTTGGTTTGTTTTCGTTATTGAGGTTTGCAATTATTCTGATTGCCGGGCTATGTATACCCTGCATGGCAGCAACACCTGCTCCCTTTACTGCTGAGTATAAAATTTACTTTGGTGATTGGCATTTGGGTACAGGTACTTATTCTTTTGAAAAAATAGATAATGAGTTTTATGCCTTCAATTTTGAAAGTGCTATGAAAATTCTTTTATTTTCTGATTACCGAAAGGTGAGAAGTGAAGCTTCAATTGAAAATAACAGATTGTTTCCTGTTCATTATACTCATGAACGTAAAGGTACAGGGAAAGATTATACGGATGTTGTCAGTTTCGATAAAAAAGATAAGACGATAAAAAGTACATCAGGTGAAAATACGGTTACAAGTCCATATGATAAAAAGTTCCTGGATGGTTTGAGTGTGCAACTACAGCTTATGTTAGATGTGCAGCGTAGAGACCAGACTTTTATATACCATGTATTTGAGAATAATGCTGTAGAAACAGTTATTTTTAAAAAGCTGGGTAAAAGAACATTAACTATTGATGATAAACAATATGAATGCTTGCAGTTTGAAGCTATTCGAAGAGGTGGGCAGTTAGTTACACATATATGGTTTGCAGAAAGCCTCAATTATATGCCGGTACAAATGGCTCATTTTATAAATGGGAGTAAGCGGTTTAATGGTAAGCTTATTCGTTACCATGAACAGGAATGATTTAATCCTGCCATTCTGGAAATTCCTTATAGTATAGGTTATGAGCCTCATTCAGCCCATATGAAAGTATTGTTAATAAACCCTGGTTAAAAAAACGAATCAGAGTAACTGCTGACGAAATTGACTCTGTTTGCCAGCAATAAAGACATAATGAGCTTATGGATAAATTGCACTCAAATCAATGATATAAACTTTTCGCAAAAACTTGTTGCGCATACTATGCTTGATATTAAGCATCACTTCTTGAGAGATGCTATCGTATTTTTTTCATAGAAACATAAGCTTGGATGTAACTTCAGGAGATATTTGCAAGGAATGGTCAACGATGAGTGATATCAATCATTACCTAAAAGAACTGGATCAATTATTACGGCAAAATAATGCTGAAAAACTTCTTAGCTGGTTTGAGCTGGTGCCTGAAGAACACCTGTCAAAAGTTGCTTCAAGGCTTGCATCCCACATTCAAAGAATGTGTGTTTATCATAATGAATACAAGACAGACCTGAATACGGTATTTAAAAGTATTGAGTTTTTCAGGCCAGTGACAAATTTTGCGGTTGAATGGTTGGTTCAGTTGCTTGTTCAGCATGATGAAGGCTTAAGTAAAAAAAATGAGCATATTGCACAAGCTTGCTTGATGTTACTAAAAGTTGAATATGCAATGTATGGTTCAATGCTGAAGCGAGCACAAAAAAATCAGGATGATTGGCAGACCATAGGCTTATGTATTCATCGTCTAATGTTTACCCAGATTTACGTTAATGTTATTCGCTATTTGCTGTATATGGCGATACCTGATAAAGAGTGGCATAACCTGCATAAGCTGTTTATTTTAGCGAATCAACACAAGTTGACAGATTTCACTTTGACCGATGATCAGCACTTTATTGCCGATAGAATCTCTATTAATAATTTATATACATTTGCTCTGTTATTGGGGTGTGCCGGTTTACACCAGCTACCTGTAAAAGATATTTTGAAGGCTTGTCGTTGTATTGTTTCATGGGTAAGTCTGGTTACTGTCAGTCGCAAGTCGCATAATTTGAATAATGAGATAGTTGTAGATGTTGCGTCCGGGTCTGCCCCGAATTTCCGTCGGCTTTTTGAGAATGATGAAGAATCAATATTCTATTATCTGCATCTTGAAAAGTTGTTAGAGAGCCTGGAAACAAAAAATACTTCAGATGATGATGTTTTCAATAAAACACATTTAACCGAAGAACTTAAGGGGCATCTTATTAATGCCTGGAGCCTCTATCGTGAGCGTGAAGAGAGAGTTGCTGTAGAAGAAAATGTAGAAGCTACTTATGGCATTGATAATATTCACTATTATCTTTGTGGAGGTAAAGACCTTTACGAATTTTTAGGTGATAGGGCAAAGCTTTCAATTCAATTCAATGAATATGATGATATTGCCTTAATGGCGAAAGAGCTTGATGAGGATTTATGGTCACATGGCTTGTCTGATCCCGCTGGACATCTGGTTTTTGGTGCAACGCCAGAATCCTTTTCTTTTCAGCGGCATTTTGAATTTACAGAGAATGACGATTCACATAATCATGTAAGAATATCTGTAAAGATTGTTGATAAAAGTTTACACGGTTGTTGCATAGAGTTTAATGATAAAATTGCATTGAATATACAGGCAAATGAAGTGATTGGCTTTCGTGATGCTAATGCCAATTCGCATTGGCAGGTAGGCATGGTTGCATGGGTACGTCATATAGAAGGTGATGTTTTTCATGTAGGTGTTCGAATCTTAAGTACAGAAGCCGTTCCATTGGGTGTTGATATCCCTGTGCGGTTGGGTCTGGATGAAAATTATGTTCCAGGAATACTTTTGCCTTATGAAAACACCTTGCGAGTTAATGCCAGTATTTTGTTAGCCGGGGACTGTTTTCACGAAGAAGAGTCTATACAGGTTTCTCAGCGTGGTTTAGTCAAGAACTTGCGAATAACAAAAAATCTCCTGAAAAGTGAACAGTATAACCATTTTGAATGTGGCTATTATCTTGTAGATGAAGAAGTTAATGGTCTAGTCGCTGATGTTGACCTTGAAATGATTGATATCGATCTGGATATTGATTTCAATGCAGAGTGATTTTAATAGGAAAATGTCAGGCTTATTTCCGGGAATACTCAAACAAGCTGTTTTTTAGTACCATAGCTAATACAAATAATATTTTGTAAAGGTCTTTGATTGAATACTCCTAATGATCCCAATACGCCAGGTCTTGGTAATAAACTGCCTGTTATCTATTTATGGGTTCCCATATGGGTAGCCTTAATTGCGTTGGGGTGGGTGATGCAAAATAAATATTACCCGGACGACCCCGGTATTCCTCTCGAGGCTGTTTCTGAACCGGTTTCTATATCCGGCTTAAATGAAAATATTACAATACTCAAATCGGATAAACGGGGGCATTATGTTTTTATTGGTTATGTGAATGAAAAGCGAGTGAAATTCTTATTGGATACAGGTGCAACCAGTGTTGCTATACCGGGACATCTTGCAGATTACCTGGGTTTGAGCAAGGGCCAACAATTCTATTCCACTACGGCTAATGGCAGGGCAGTTGCTTTTAACTCCCTGATCAAAAAAATCAAGGTTGGCAATATTGAGCAAAATGATGTCAAAGGGGCAATATTACCCGGTATGAAAAATGATGAAATTCTTTTGGGTATGAGTTTTCTAAAAAATCTTGAAATAACTCAAAAGGGAGGGGAGGTTTCATTGGTTCAATACAAGATGTAGCGGTTCTTTGTATTGATAGAGACACAGGTATCATCTAACAGATTTAAGCGAGTGCATTTTTCTCTTTTTTATTTTTGTTAAGTTCTCTTTTGTCATTTTTTGCCCGGATTTTCTCAGGGTCAATCAGGAAACGACACAGAGCAGGTAATAGCCAGATAGCACCTACCATATTCCAAAGAAACATGAAGGTTAGCAGTATGCCCATATCGGCTTGCAGCTTGATAGGTGACCACGCCCAAGTTACAACACCAATAGCCAGGGTGATTGCTGTTAACACGATTGCATTGCCGGTTGTTTTCAATGTGTTGTAATAGGCGTCAATTAACGACATACCTTCATGCAGATATGTTTCCATTTTGGCATAAATATAGATACTGTAATCGACGCCAATTCCAACACTTAAAGCTACCACGGGTAAGGTTGCAACTTTAAGACCTATATCGAGATAGGCCATTAAAGAATCACATAAAATTGAAGTTACTA
>CBDUPD010000078.1:0-8279 GCA_965368985.1 uncultured Spongiibacteraceae bacterium
GGTATTAGTTGGCAAACGGCCATCAGGACGAAGTGCGCCAGATTCTACAAACGAACCTGCTTTGCCTGGCTCACAGAAGCCCCATGATTCAAGCTGCCACAATACGATAGCAGTAAATGCATCATAGATAACCGCCGCATCGATATCATCAGGTGTTAAACCCGATTGAGCATAAGCATCTTTGGCAGCTATATCCATTTCTGGAATCGCACCAATTTCTTCACGGTAGAAAGAGGTCATCTCTTCCTGGTCTTTAGGCAAACACTGGGCAACGCCTTTAATCAATACACCCGGTTGTTTCATCTTGGCAGCTCGCTCAGGAGTCGTCAGGATAACCGCTGAACCACCATCAGACTCCTGGCAGCAATCAAACAGAGACAGAGGATCACAGATCTTCTTGCCTGCATCATAATCAGCACGGCTCATCGGTCTTTGGTAAAAGAATGCAGCAGGATTGTTAACTGCATAGTTACGTGTAGTTTGTGCAACTTCGTAGAGTGAATCTTTTGTACAATCAGAAATATGCATATAACGCTGATGAAACATTGCAACCCATGATGCCGGTGTTAGCAAACCATAAGGAGTATACCAGCCGTAGTGAATTGCACTACCTGTAATCAGACTACCCGATACACCATCTGAATAGCGGTGCCCCGAACGACCATTAAGCGCACGGTAAACAACAACGGTTTCTGCTACACCAGTAGCGATAGCCATAACAGCTTGCAATAAACAACCTGTTGGCGCACCACCGCCGTAGGGTACACGAGAGTAGAAGCTGAGGTTGTCACAACCCAGGGCACGTGCCACATCAACTTCTTCGTTCATGTCCATAGTGAATGTTGTCATGCCATCAATGTCAGCAGGGGTTAAACCCGCATCATCAAGAGCAGCTTTTACGGCCTCTACAGCCAGTGATAATTCTGAACGACCAGAGTTCTTGGAAAACTCGGTGTTACCAATGCCTACAATCGCGGCTTTATCTTTAATATTAGCAACCATTGTTTAGGCCTCCTGTGGTAGAGCTATACGCACGGAACCACCCATGTGCATACCCCAAACGTTGTTTTCACCCATAACGCCAACGGTAACAATACCGGTGTCATCATCTTTGGCAGTTACTTCACCGGTAATAGTCATGACAAAACCAGGCAGGTTAGGCGCGCCCAGTTTAATATCGATGCCTTTAACAGTGCTGTCAGGACCAGCCCAGTCAGTAACAAAACGACCCATAAAGCCGTTACTGGTCAAGATGTTCATAAATACATCTGGCAAGCCGCACTCTTGTGCTGCTTTTTTATCATGATGCACAGGCGTAAAATCACGTGACGCCAATGCAGAGCCAATAATCAATCCAGAAGTAATATCTATTTCAAGGGATGGTAGTTTATCCCCGACAGCTACGTCGCTGTATTTAAGTGTTTCTTTGTTCATAGTTTTTCTCGCTATGTAATCTGTTTCACTCATTCACTTTAAGGGGAAAATTAAACCGGGTAGAACTGTGGCAGCATAGTCTTTTCGTCTATCTGCTCAACCTTACCTTTAACTTTCATACCAATCTTCACATCTTCTGGCTCACAACCAACAACGTTGGCTACAATACGTGTACCTTCAGCAAGTGATATAACTGCACAGATCAGCGGATATTGGTAACCCGGGAATTTTGGATAGTGCATTTCAGTGAAACTGAATACTTCACCATCAAGTGTTGATTCGATTGAATCCCACTCCAGTGACTGACACTCACCACACATTGGACGAGGAGGATGACGCAATGTTTGACAGCTCTTACAACGCTGAATCAATACCTTGCCTTCATCACAGGCATCCCACCACCACTTGTTGTCGTGCCCACGTGGAGACGCGATACGTGTTGGCACTTCTGGCATGCCATCATCTTTATCACCAGCTGCAGCGGCAGGCTCTTCAGCAGGAATAAACTTCAATACGCGGAAAACAATTTTACCAACCAACTCTTCGTTCTGGTCAGTAAATTTGGTTACTGTTTCGATAAAGTAGCCAATACCACGTTGGGTAGCTTTCTGTTCAGAGATCGTATCAAAAACTGTATGAGCAAAAATCTGGTCGCCCGGCTTCAGGTCACGATAGTATTCTGAATTGGTATTGGTGCCTAATACTCCGGTAAAACCGTGATCATCAAATACTTTATGCAATTCACGTTGCACATCCATCGCAGGCGTACCACACATCGGGTAACCTTCCATGCTCCAGATCTGCAACATGGTAGGCGGCGCAATAATGCCTCCTTTACTCGACTTCGCTGCAAACTCGGCATCAGTATAAACCGGATTTTCATCACCAGTAACTTCAGCCCAGTGGCGAATCATCGCCTCATTTACATCATCATTGCCTCGTTTCGGGGCACTGACCTCACGCCCGATATAGGCATGAATCTTCTCTTCAAACGCTGTTCTTTCTTCTGGAGTCATAGGTTTATTCCTATCGGTTACTCATTAAAATTAAACTAACAATTCTTCTTTCTTTACTCACTACTTACAAAATCAATCTAACTAGTGGATAGATCAATGCTTTAACATTTTCTAGTCATCCCCGCGCAGGCGGGGATCTAGTTGATTATCATGAGATTCCCGCCTTCGCGGGAATGACCATAATCAAGTTATGTTAATAGCGTCAAGCAAGTTATCTGTGTCTAGGCATCATTAAGCCAAAGTTCGCGATTATGCCTCTTTGGATTTCATTAACACCACCACCAAATGTATTAATCTGCGAACGACGCCACTCATGCTCTAACCGGCCTTTCAGGAAACGGCCTTTTGAATCGGCATTGATCAGAGTTTCCGGCCCTACACATTCCATCAACAAACGTGCTACTTCAATAATACCTTCAGTACTGTAAACCTTGGCTGCCGATGCCAACGCAAAGTTTAAACGCTCCTGGTCAAGTTCCCATGCAATGCGCAAGTTCATCACACGCTGTGCTTCAAGAAGAGTATACGCTTCAGCTAAATTTGTTTGCACATAAGGTGTATCAATAGGACGCTTGCCATTGGCTTGTGGCTCACGAGCCCACTTCAGAGTTTCCTGAAACATATTCCAGCCATGAATACCCCATGCAGCCAAGCCTAAACGTTCGTGGTTAAGCTGAGCCATAATCAAACCCCAACCCTGATCAACTTCGCCAACACGCATATTATCGGGTACACGAACATTTTCGTAATAAGTCATATTGGTACGCAAACCACCAACAGTATGAATTGGTGCTAATGAAAAACCGGGGTCTTTGGTATCCATGATAAACATGGTTACACCCTTATGCTTCACATCAGGTGTTGTACGACATGCCAGCCAGATATAGTCGGCCTCTTCTGCGCTTGAGGTGAAAACCTTGGTTCCGTTAATTACCCACTCATCACCATCTTTTTCGGCAGAGGTGCTTAATACTGCAAGGTCAGTACCGGCATTGGGTTCGGTGTAACCAATAGCAAAGTGAACATCACCAGCAGCAATGCCACCCAAAAATTTCTTTTTCTGTTCTTCGGTGCCATATGACATCAGGGCAGGCGCTACCGTATTCAAGGTAACAAATGGAACAGGTGCTCCCGCTAACAAGGCCTCTTCAAAAAACATCAGCTGCTCAACAGCGCCTTTACCCATACCGCCGTATTCTTTGGGGAAGCCTAATGCCAACCAGCCATCAGTACCCATTTGCTTGATAATTTTACGGTAAAGAGGGCCACTTTCTGACTGTTTGCGTATTTCTTCGCGTGTTTCTTCAGTCATCAAATTACTGAAATATTCACGTAGTTCTTTACGCAATTCTTTCTGTTCTTCGGTGTATTCAATGTACATAGCTTGTCACCATCCAGTTACATAAAAACAGCTACAAATATTAACTGCTTGAATTTTAAAGGTTTATTGTATATTCACAAACCTTTTGGGCATATTAAACCCGATAATTTGTGAACTATAATATTGAATTTGATTTCAATTTCAATATTTATATGCTCAAATATACGTCATGTAAGCTGGAACAGATTTTTATTTACCAACTAGATTGTTAAACAGCTCTTGTCTCTGTAGGTCGGGTTTTAACCCGACACGAATTAGATAATATTGAGCGACTTGTCGGGCTGAAGCCCGACCTACAATAGATTTAGGACATATAGCAATCCAAATGCGCGAAGAAGTCGTACAACGTAAAGCCAAAAGCGCAAAAGGTGAGCAAGCGAGAATAAAGCTTAAAAAAGCTGCGCTTGTTGTTTTGGAACGTGTTGGTTACCACAAGATGCGTATTACCGATGTCACTAAAGAGGCCGGTGTCGCATCAGGTTTGTTTTACCACTACTTCAAGGATTTAAAATCATTGACCCTTGAAGTGCTGTCTGACTTTGTCGCTGAGTCAAAAAATATTGAAGCGATTGAAAAAGATGTACCCAAGGGCGACTGGTATGAACGTATTTATGCACATAACCTGATTGTTGTTAAAAGTTACGATGCGCGTCCGGGATTAATGCGCTGTCTGTTACAGCTGGCTGATGAAGAAATTGAATTCTCAAAGCTGTTAAGAAAGTCATTTGTTGAACAGTTAAACTGGCTTGTGAAATTAATGCCCAGCATGTTTCCTGAAGCCAGACTCAGTGAACACCAGGCCTTGATGGTGGTGTATACACTGGCCGGCAGTAGCGAATCGGTTTTGCGTGATTATTATATCAATCACGACCCGTCGTTAACTGCCGAGGCATTGAGCATTGAAGATATTGCCGAGTTGTTAGCGGTAATCTTTTACAGAGGGTTGTTTTTACAGCACCCCCCGACTGAAAAATTGAAATATACGGCTAACTTGCAATATATGTCGCGCTGACATCAAGTTTTAAGAATTAACTATTTATACTAATTTAGAGTACACCGAGGTAAAACTATGGATTTTATATTCAACGAAGACCAAACAGCGATACGTGATCTGGCTAACCAGATTTTTACCGACCGTGCGACTGATGAGTTTATGCTTGAATTCTCACGCACTGAAGGCGCTACCTATGATAAAGAACTTTGGAAAACACTTGCTGAGCAAGGCTTGTTAGGTATTTGTATTCCTGAAGAATTCGGCGGCACCGGTCTCGGTTTTATTGAACTGTGTTCTATTCTTGAAGAGCAAGGACGTCGTGTTGCACCTATACCTCTATTCTCAAATCTTGTTTTGGCTGGCCTGCCTATTGACCAGTTTGGTTCAAACGAGCAAAAACAACAATGGCTAGCCCCATTGGCTGCCGGTGAAATTCATTTAACGGCTGCAGTTGCTGATCTCGGCGCTACTGAAGCCTATCAACATACAGTAAGTGCTGAAGGTGGCGTATTAAACGGTACTAAAACAGCGGTTCTTGATGGCGCTGTTGCTGCGGCTATATTGGTTGCTGCTGACGATAATTCGGTTTACATCGTTGATACCTCAGCTGAAGGTGTTAGCGTTCAGGCTGAAACCAGCTTCTCAGGTGAAAACTTTGCTACCGTAACCCTCAATAACGTTAAAGCTGACTTGTTGGGCTCAGCTGGCCAGGCTGACGAAATTCTTTCATGGCTGGAACAGCGTGCGGATGTTGCACTGGCCGCACAGCAAATGGGCGTATGTGATGAAGCCCTGCGTCGCACCGCCGAGTATACCACTGAACGTAAACAGTTTGGCGCACCACTGGGTAGCTTTCAGGCTGTTGCCATGCGTGCAGCTGACGCCTATGTTGATTGCGAAGCTCTACGTTCTGCGTACTGGGGCGCCATGTGGCGTGTAAGCGAAGGCCTTGAAGCTGAAGCCGAAGTACGTACAGCCAAATACTGGGCGTGTCAGGGCAGTCACCGTATTGTTCATGCTGCACAGCATTTACATGGCGGCATGGGTTCAGATATCGAATTTCCTATTCACCGTTACTTTATTATGTCCAAGCACATCGCTTTCTTGTCAGGTAATGCCTCTGTGCAACTGGCCAAGTTGGGTAAATTGCTGGCTGATAATGATGAAGTGGGTTTAACCTCTTTGGCGGTTTGATTACAAACCATTGACTTGGAAAAGGCAGCTTTTTAGCTGCCTTTTTTGTGGAGCGGATTTCATCCGCGAATATTTTGAAGATGCCTGTTCGCGGATGAAATACGCTCCAAAAAATTAAAAGGATTAACCATGCCTAAATATAGTCGCGAAGAACTCAAAGAGATGACGGAGAATTTTACTCAGGCTATCGAACTGGCTGAGGAGACCGGTGACTGGAAACCTCTGGCAATCATGTATACCGAAGATGCGCAATATCGATGGAATGTCGGCCCTAATGAAGAGTTTTATGCCAATGGACGCAAAGAGATAGAAGCCTATGCCATGGGGGCGCAGATGCAAGGGCTTGAAGAATGGCGCTATCCCTATTACGACTTTTTAATTGATGAAGAGCGTGGTGAAGTTGTTGGGTTCTTTCGCCAGATTTCACCATTCAAACGTGAAGATGGCTCACATTATGAAATAGAAGGTATTTCAGGTTCACGCTTTTATTACGGCGGTAATTACCAGTGGAAAGAACAACGTGACTTTTTCGATGTTGGCAACCTGAAAGCATTGCTCATTGAATTAGCCGCCATTGATGCATTAGAGCCGGCGTTTAAGAAAAATATTCAGAAACTGGCAAAAGGCCAGTTACTACCTGGCAACCGAAAAATACGACCCGAAGCGAGTTTGCTTACTAAAGCCAAAGGAATTGCTGCAATGCTAAAAATTGCTTTGACAGGGAGATAACACAGACTTTCATATGACTCCCTACCTGGCCATTATTCAGTCAGGTTTTTTGTTCTTTTCCTGCTGCTGCGCAGCGACTCGCTGCTCACACTCCTTTTTATTTTTGCACACCCTGCCTTTACCCTCTTCACCAGGCTGCATATGATACATGTGGCGCTGTTCACCACATAGTTTGCATTTATTGATCATCGCAAAGGTCATCAACCAAACTCCCGGTTTTATCACTATATCTAACGAGCGATAATGATAAAAAATTGGGGCTGACATGGAAAGCCTTAAACGTCAGGACCAGCCATATTTGTCAGGCTTTAGCCCGACAACATGTCCCCAAATTTTTGTGTCCGTCCCCAATTGAATAATGAATATTCGCGGCCGGGAGCCGGTTATTACCATGGATGGTATGTATGCATTTTTTGCAGGAGCAAAAAAATGTCCTTCAGAGTGCACCATTGACACCACCCCACTCTGATGTAAAATCACACCCAACAAATTCAGGTGCTCATGAAAATGAGAGAATCGGGAAATCGGTGTAAATCCGATACGTGCCCAACGCTGTAAGGGGAATTGTTCTGGCCTATGCCACTGACGTAATGTCGGGAAGGTGTCAAAACAAGTTGAACCCAAGTCAGAAGACCGGCCTGAATACAAAAAGCAGCATTTGGACAGATGCCTGCAGATTTTTCCAGCAAGGGGAATACCGTGGAAAAGCTTTTAGACCAGAAAGATACTGCCAGCCATCAAGAAGAAATTTTCTTTAACGAAGAAGAAAAACAAGCCCTATACAAAACCATTTTCAATCGCCGTGATGTTCGCGGACAATTCAAACCAGACCCGATACCAGACGATGTACTGAGCCGCGTGTTATATGCTGCCCACCATGCACCTTCCGTTGGTTTTATGCAGCCATGGAATTTTGTGGTAGTTCGCGATGACGAAGTAAAACAAAAAGTTCATACCGCATTTACTAAAGCTCACGCAGAAGCGGCTGATATGTTCGAGAAAGAGAAAAGTGATACTTATAGAAAGCTTAAACTCGAAGGCATTAAAGAATCACCTGTCAATATTTGCATCACCTGCGATCGCTCTCGTACCGGTCCGGTTGTCATAGGTCGCACGGCGATTAATACCATGGATCTTTACAGCAGTGTTTGTGCTGTACAAAACTTCTGGCTGGCTGCTCGCGCCGAAGGCCTTGGTGTTGGCTGGGTAAGTATAGTTAAACAAAAAGAATTGCAGGAAGCGTTAGCAATACCCAAAGATATCGTTCCCATTGCCTATTTATGCGTGGGTTATGTATCGCATTTTTATCAGGAACCGGAATTGAAAACTGCTGGCTGGCTGGATCGTATGCCACTGGATGAATTGGTGTATTTTGACCAATGGGAAAACAGTAAAACTGCAGGAGAAGAATCTCTGGTTTCGCAGATTATTGACGATAAAGAGTTCAGCAAAACCCACCGCTAAAATTACAATTCCCGACATCTTGATACTCACTATTATGTCGGGATAAATCCCGACCTACAAAATCCTC
>CBDUPD010000079.1:0-8236 GCA_965368985.1 uncultured Spongiibacteraceae bacterium
CTGGATGCAACCACCAACCCGTCTTTATTGTTGAAAGCCAGTCAGCTTCCCCAATATCAGCCACTGCTTGCACAGGCATGGAGTTATGCTAAAACGGGGAACAGCTCTCTGGACCAGGCCAATATGGCAGCTGATAAACTGGCAACCCTGATTGGAAATGAAATACTGGGTATTATTGAAGGCAAGGTTTCTACCGAGGTAGATTCACGCCTGAGCTTTGACACCCGGGCCACCATTGAAAAGGCTCGACACCTGATCAGGCTATACGAAGAGCTGGATATCGACAAATCACGCATATTGATAAAAATTGCATCAACCTGGGAAGGTATCAAAGCCGCCAGCGTGCTTGAAAAAGAAGGTATTCAATGCAACCTCACCCTTCTTTTCAACTTTGAACAGGCGCAAGCCTGCGCCGACGTCGGTGCTCACCTTATATCACCTTTCGTCGGCAGAATTCTTGACTGGTATAAAGCCAATACTGATAAAGATTCTTATGAACCTGAAGAAGACCCCGGTGTTCTCTCAGTACGCTCTATTTACGAATATTACAAAGCCAACAACTACGAAACAGTGGTAATGGGGGCCAGTTTCAGAAGCGCAGGACAAATTGAAGCCCTGGCCGGCTGTGACAGGCTGACCATCAGTCCGGCACTGCTTGATGAATTAAGCAATGATAACAATCACTTGGAGAGAAGATTATCACCGGGTAATAGCAGTAACACCACTCGTCCATCCCCACTTGAAGAAGCAGGGTTTCGTTGGGCGATGAACGATAATGCCATGGCATGTGAAAAACTGGCTGAAGGAATTCGCCTGTTTACTGCTGACCAGATCACGCTTGAGGCCTCATTAGCTGCCCTGTAAAGTCAGTTAAACACAGAAATTTTTCAGTAACCACGCTACTTTCAGCACGGTTATTAAAAATGCGATCGCTTATTGATCGCTCTTTAGAAAATCTCTGATATAATGACTTCAGAATAATTAAAATGCTATCGAAAAGGTATAATGGAACATGAGCAAGCAGCAGAATAAATCTTTCGATGAAAAACGTACTGAAACACGTTTTCCGATCAACTCAGTAGCAAAAGTTACTGTTATCAAAAATGAGAAGGTTATTATGGGTACCTGCCGTAATATAAGCGGCTCAGGTATGTTGATTTGTGTAGAAAAATCTATCAAACCGGAAACAGCTATTAAAATTGAAATAGCTGAAGGTAAAATTGAATTCAATGCAGACGCTTCGGTCGTTCGTGTTGTTGAAGATGACGATGAAATTCTGGTCGCTGTGAAAATTACCAAGCAATACTAACAGCGTAGCTAATTCTTCACACTCCTCCAAGGCTTGCTAAAATAAGCCTTGGGCAAGTTATTCAAGCCACTCATCATCATCCAGATCTTCATCACCAAAATTATCTACAACATCACCATTGTTAATCAGGTAATTTCTTTGTTGCTGGTAGGTATTTTTAAAAAATATATATCGACTACCATTTACCAACTCTTCAACCTTAAACAGATCAGCTCGTCTATCTACAATTTTAGTTACCCAGACGCCATTACGAACCGCCGGATCTGCATATTCATAATTGAGTGGATTTAGATATAAATCAACAATCAGGCTTCCCGAATCACGTAGATTCGAAGGGCCAAAAAAAGGTAATACCAGATAAGGGCCAGAAGGTACGCCCCATACTGCAAGTGTTTGTCCAAAGTCTTCCGGCTGTTCTTCAAGACCAAATTTGGTAGCCACATCAAAAAATCCCAACCCCCCTATACTGATATTGATAAAAAAACGTGATAGCGATGTCCCCGTTCCTTTTAGATCCCATTGTAACAATGCATTTGCTGCATTCGGAATCTCTGAGATAGTAGCAAAGATATTGGTAATACCTTTGTTCACAACCTTGGGCGTTATAAAGTCATAGCCTTTCGCAACAGGCTTTAATAGATACTTATCCAACACATCATTAAACACCTGAACTTTTCTGTTCATTTTTTCAAGTGGATCATCCTTCACCTTTATTTCTACGCTTTCAGCACTTGCAATATCATCACTATCAATAGCAGCATGATGTGCAGAAGCCAACACAGACTGGTGAAACAGTATCAGGAATAAAACAGTTAATATTCTCATAAGCATTAATAATAATGTGATGTATTGTAGGGGTTAGCGAGCCAATTATGCCACTTCGACTCAAAATTGTTAAATCCGCCGGCATAATATCGGTTCAATAGCTTAATCATATCGACATCTTCGCACGGATGCTTCACTAAATGGTCAATCATGGCAGAAAAAACAGCCCTGTCTTCTGGCTCAGACAATATAAAAAATACCAATGACCAGGCGATAGCATAATTACGCTCTATTGCCTCACCATAAAAACGCTCGGGTTCTATAGAAAAATACGTTTGCAGCCCCGGTAGAGTATGCGCAAACATCTGCTCGGCCACTATTTTATGATAGTGGCTTAAGAATTTTACTGTTTTCCCCTGACCACTAATCGCTAACTGCTCAAAATACTCTGCCAACCCTTCATTAAACCAGACAGGTACTCTTCCATAGAGACTGGCCAAAATTACATGTGTAGCCTCATGCCTAATTACGGCATAAGTACTGTCATCATCTTTACGTAGAAAAACCGTAGCTTCATTCAAACTCGGCACATAAAACCCTGAACTGGTAGTAATTTCAGGAGCAACAATATGTCGATATGTTTGAAAGTCATCCTGGTTTGAAAACAATCTAACTTTTACATCTATTTGACGTAAATTTTTAACATTCATTTCCTGAGCTAACAGAAAATAAATTTGAGTTACATCTGCCGTAATACGCTCTTTATTACCCACCAACAAATCAGCATTATTATCAATTAGCTGAAGATTGAGATACTGAATGCTCTCTTTGTAATTAGCAGAAATATCAGAAAAACCGGCTTTCTCTTTTTCTGGCTTAATATCAGAAAACTGCATCTTGCCATTTTCATCGACCCACCGATATATTTTTTGGGAAGACTCTTTTTTTATCTC
Source organism: uncultured Spongiibacteraceae bacterium (assembly GCA_965368985.1). GTDB lineage: Bacteria > Pseudomonadota > Gammaproteobacteria > Pseudomonadales > DT-91 > CAZTZY01. The sequence goes on from CBDUPD010000079.1 coordinate 3,028, forward strand.
TCTTGTCTCGGGCTTTTGACAATAAACCTGTTGAAAAAACTCATTCAAATACGATTCATCGCCTTTTACACTTTCCCTAATATCTATTATTGAAGACTTGGGAACCACTTTATGCTTTTTTTCAGATCTGGTTTGAGGCTTATCATCCAGGAAATCATGAATATCATTCAATAACATATTCTGCTGTGAGGGAGTTAGCTTCTGCCAATAAATAACTGAAGCAACTGTTACCCCAAAGCTCATGACAAGAATAAAAGTGAAAAAATCCTTTATCACTATAAAGCCTGTTTAATTTTCTCAGCATTGGCTGACAACACTTCTGCATCTGCAAAATCAAGTGCCGATAAATCAAAATCATGCATAGAATCAATAGGCAATACATGTAAATGCGTATGAGGCACTTCAAGGCCCGCTATTAACATTCCCACCCGCTCGGAAGGGAAAGTTTGCTTAATAGCCCTGGCTATTTTTTTGGCAACAATCATCAAATGCGAAGCAAGCTCATCAGGCAGATCATCCCAATGATCAATCTGCTCTTTTGGAATGACTAGCACATGCCCTTCCCTAACAGGTTGAATGGTCATAATAGCCACACACTGGTCATCATCCCAAACAAAGTGTCCGGGAATATCACCTTTAATTATCAGGGTAAAAACAGATTCTTTACTTTCCATAAGTATCACCTTTTTCTATGTATAAATTTCTATAACAAAAGCAATGAGAGCTCTTTTCTAAATTCTAACTCTGCGGCTTTTCTTCCCGTATAACTATATCGCCCACACACTTCTTTCCAGCTATGATTCAACAATAATTTTTCTATCATCATCCAATGATTCTTATCATCCTGATTCACCAGAACATCATTACACAGCAGCGATAAATAAACTCTGTATAAACTCACTTGTACTGTTTCAAAGCTTCGTTGCTTATTCAGGTAAGCCCGGCATTGAGCTAAATCTTTCCCATCGAAAGCTACTGGCATACCTTTTAATAATTGAATGACTGTTGCTGGCGAAATATCACCGTTATTTGACAGCAACTGGTAAGCAATATCAGCGGCAAATGATGATATCATTCTATCAAAAAGAGCATTAGCCTCTTCACGCAAACTTTTCAATACGATACAGGCATATTGCCCCGTTGAAGATTCTTTATGTATACCAAGCCGCACTGCCTGCATACCGGTTTTCTTCCAGAAACCAATCACTGCAGGCTCGGCTGAAAAGCTTGCCCCAAGATAATCCGCCTTACTGTTGTTTTCAATATATTTTACCAGCGCCTGACCAACTCCCTGACCTTGAATTTCCGGCTGCACAGCGATACGTAATATTCGTTGAAAACTTTTATTCAATGCTTCATTAAAACCGCTAACTGCCAGAGCCTGCGGAATAAGATGCCCTCTTACACGTCTCGGCTCATCACCCGGATTAATATCACCTTCCGGACCAAAACCTCCTTCGTTCATAACAAGCGCAACAGCAAAGACTTCACCGTCTTGCTCGGCGATTACAATGCTCACATCCGGATGATCAAGAAGAATACGTAAATCATCAGGTGATGTCTGATAATGTGCTGTAATTAACAAACCAAATATTTGCTGTAAACGATATTTGTTATGCAACAAATCATCTCTATCAATAAAAGAAAAAACCGGCGTGGGATGTTGAATGCTTACTGCAGGTTCTGCCTGCAATAATAACAACTCATTGCAAAGTCTCTCTAATGGATCTTCTGGTGCCCACCGAATAGGCGACTGCAATTCCAACAAACGCCATTGCGGCATTTTTTTATTTAGCACGTCACGAAACCGGATAGCAAAACCTCTACCATTCCCCTCATAACCATGAACCGTTGTAGAAAATACAACCCGATTAAACTTATCCAATAACAGACTCAGTAAGGCTGAAGGTATAGCTGCCGCCTCATCAATAAACAAGACACCTGCCTTATAATTACCGGCAACCAGTTGGTCAACAGGAACAAAACACAAACTACTTTTTTCATAAGAAATTTTTGCACCAGAGTGATCATTGATATCCAACTGCTGTGCAGCATGATCAAAAAGGGTATTAACTGCATCTCGTCCAGAAGCAGTAATAATTATATCAAGATCTCGCTCTTTCATTAACTCGGCAGCGGCTATTCCCAATGCTGCTGACTTGCCTCTCCCCCTGTCTGCCTGCAAAACCAGCGGTCGACGTGCATGACCCGTTACCACACGTTTAATAGCAGAAACTGCCTCTTTTTGTTCTGTGTAATTTCTAACAAAAGGTTTTTGTGGCTGAAGATCAGGCAATAAAAGATTAGTCGATTCCCGAATACGCCACACCCCAACATTAGCAGAAAGACTGTCCAGTGCATGCTGAATAAATCGCCCACTGACTAACGATAAATGGTGTTCGTCAGACAGCATACGTCCATAATCAGGGTCGGCATATTTTACCCACTCTGACTCTTTGGGAGTTAATAAAATCAATACACCTCCTGCCCTGATACAGCCAGAAGCAATACCTAAAGCACAGGGGTTAAATCCATCAAATGCATTAATCACCAAACTATCGATTTCTGTACCCAATAAGGTTTTTAATTGTTGCGGGGTATGCAGGATATTTTGTGTAGAGCTACTCTCTGGCAAACCCAACCATATAACCTCTGCCAGATTTGATTCATATATAATCTGGTGGGCCTGTTCGATACAAAAGTCTATGTTACCCGACACATGAATAACAACACGATACCCTGACTCTTTGTATTGATTCAAAGCCTCGGCAATATCTCTGTCGTGTTTTATTTCAGACATGTAACAAACCAGGTTTCATAAACAGCAAATTATTAGGTATTATAGTGCGTAACTTATATTAAAGGTTTTCTATGTTTAAACGAATTTCCATTAGTGATGCTAAAGCCCTACAAGAACAGGGTAATGCCCAATTTGTTGATATTCGTGACGAACAGTCGTTTCAAACAGGTCGCATCCCACAATCCCGGCATCTCACCCAAACCAATCTGCAAGATTTTCTTGAGTCTGCTGACCTCGACCGACCTTTACTTGTCTGTTGCTACCATGGCAACTCCAGCCAGCCCACTGCACAATTTCTTTTTGAAAAAGGCTTTGAAGATGTTTACAGTATTGATGGCGGCTTTGAAGCCTGGAAGCAACAATTCGATGTTGAATCCGACTAATTCAACTATTCAATCTATGCCTTAACGGGTTATAGAAATCTGAAAACGCCGCTGCTCCCATCGGGCAAACATCATAGCCGCAATAAATACATAAACTGTGTTAGCGACCTCTACAAAGGGCAACCAGCCATACTGCTCAACCATAAATGCATGTAACACAGCAGGCAAAAAGTAACCTAACATCAAAAAACATAACCAGATGTGTGCCCGAATATTTCTTTTTATTATCCAGGGAAGAATAATCAGCAATGGCACCATCGACAAAATACAGATGACAATATTAGGTTCTTTGTGCGTTGGCACCAACCATAGGGTAGATAACAGAATCAGGATATATTGCAGCACATAGCCGAATAAAGATGCCTTATAAGCGAGATCAGCTTTTTGCTCATAATCAGAAATACTCATATCAGACATCAACCCAGCAGCTTTAACGCGATTTGAGCCATACGCTTGCCTTGTGCTCGACAAAGAAGTTTTTCTTCTTCACTAAGCTGCGTTTCATTATTCATAGCCACATGACTCGCACCATAGGGTGTACCACCGGTTTTTGTTGAATGTAACGAAGCCTCACTGTATGGCAGGCCCATTAATAACATTCCCTGGTGCAATAAAGGCACCATCATACTCAGTAGTGTTACTTCTTGCCCACCATGCAGGGTTGATGTTGAAGTAAAGGCCGCAGCCGGCTTTCCTATCAAGTCACCACTTAGCCAGACATCTGCACTTTGATCAATAAAGTATTTTAACGGTGCTGCCATATTACCAAATCGTGTCGGGCTGCCCAGCAACAAACCACTACAGTTGCGAAACTCATCCATTTCACAATACAAGGATCCACTATCAGGGATAGCTTTTTCACTTGCCTCAGTCACTGCCGAAACAGGTGGCACTGTACGCACCTTGGCACTAATGCCATCAACCATTGCCACACCTCTCGCCATCTCTTTTGCCATATTGGCAACCGAACCATGACGGCTGTAATAGAGAATCAATACATAAGGCTCTGTTTCAGCTTGAATAGCCAAGATTTGCTCCTAAATTAAATCAAGCACATTTTCAGGAGGACGACCGATTACCGCCTGCTTCCCCTTAATAACAATAGGTCGCTCAATCAACTTGGGCGAAGCAACCATGGCAGCCAACAATTCATTATCGCTTAAATCAGGGTTACTTAAATTCTGTTCTTTATATTCATCTTCACCTTTACGCATCACATCACGAACACTAACACCCAGCTTGCTAATCACTGAAGCCAGCTCTTTCTCATCAGGCGTATTTTCAAGATAAAGGATAATTTCCGGCTCAACACCATTCTCTTCAAGTAACGCAAGAGTTTGACGAGATTTTGAACAACGTGGATTATGATAAATTTGAAATGCACTCATACCGGCTCCAAACAACTTTTCAGGTTTCAATAAATAAAGAAGCGCAGTATATCAATGACTGCACTTAATAATGAAGAAGCTTATATCAGGAAGTAAGAATTAAAAAGAAAAACCGAATAAAGCCCCTCCAGCAGATATTAATCACCGGAAAAGCCATGATGATGTCGATAGCCCGGAAGCTTTAACCCCGGGCAATCAAGGTTAATTAATTAAAAAAGCCCGTATTTTCGCCAAGACGACATTTTGGCTCAGCATTTCGATCAAAAGGAGAGGTCAATACTTCTATTTGCCCACCTTTCTTAAGAAATTCCTGAACTTGCTTGTCTATAGAGTCCTGCGCTTTATTTCGACTATAGGTATTATCGATTTGTTTTTTATTATTAGCCATAATTATCATCCCTTTACGATAAAAATCGAAACATGGAGTCGGTAGGTTTATTTTTTTTGTTCTACCTTAATTACCCACATGTACTGTAAACAAGTATAGACGGGGTTTTACATCCTGCTAATTAATTTTTCGGTTTTTTATCAAAAAACAGTCAATTAATTATTAGCTAACCCTCTGTAAATACAGAAAATCTCCTCCAACAGCAAATTGACAAGGTATTGATCTATCTCAATGCATAAACTTCTGTAAT
>CBDUPD010000080.1:0-8161 GCA_965368985.1 uncultured Spongiibacteraceae bacterium
GGCGTTACGTAATATTTTACGACATGATCCTGATGTTATTATGATAGGTGAGATTCGTGATGAAGAAACAGCGACGATTGCTATTGAATGTGCATTAACAGGGCATCTGGTCTTAAGTACACTGCATAGCATAGACTCTGTATCATCATTGACACGATTGTTAGAAATGGGTGTGAAGCCTTATCTGTTAAAGGCAACGCTCTCGTCTATTGTTGCCCAGCGACTGGCGAAACTGAACTGTGAGCATTGCACGATTGATGATACCAGCAAAATCGCTACTCACCTGTGTGAAGACCCGGCGTTAAATCATATCAAATGGAAGCGGGGTCGCGGCTGTGACCACTGTAATTATACCGGTCTCAAGGGGCGTAAGGGTGTTTATGAGGCGTTGATAGTCGATAAGCATATCAATCATGTTATTCGTGAAGGTGTGACAGAAGAAGAAGTGCTGCAAGCAGCGCAGCATCAACATATGTGTAATCTTGCCACCAGCGCAATTTTAATGGCAGAGAAAGGTGAAATATCTGCAGATGAATATATTCGGTTGAAAATTAGTTAGCTCATTCAGAGCTGTTCATAAGACACACTAATCATATAATAAGCCATGAATCATTTTGTGAAAAGAAATGCCACAGCCTATTCCGATGCCTTGATTAAAGAGGCAAATGGCCTGAGACGTTTAGATAAGACAGTTGACGATGCTTATATAAAAATTCCTGAAGTGATATCAGTTAATGAATCACAGTTAGTTATCACCAATATTGACCGCTCGCAATGCTCAATCAGGCACAGTGAGCAATTAGGTAGAGGGCTGGCAGCAATGCATAAGCAGCAACAGGATTATTACGGGTTTGAAGAAGATAATTATATTGGTCTTAACCCGCAAATAAATGACAGCTCAGCAAGTTGGGGAGACTTTTTTGTTAAGCAGCGTTTACAGGTACAGATAAACCTGATCCAGAATGCAAACCAGCGAGCCGTATTTGATGAGAGTCTTGGAGAGAGTAAAAACAAGTTAATTGGTTTTCTTGATGAACACTGTAAACATCCTTCCCTGGTTCATGGTGACTTGTGGTCGGGGAATTACCTGTGCGATGCAGATAATGTCTGGCTAATTGATCCTGCAGTATATTTTGCAGACCGGGAAGTTGATATTGCCATGACGGAAATGTTTGGTGGATTTTCTCCAGCATTTTATCAGGCGTATGATGAAGAGTATCAACGGTCAGACGTTTATACGATAAAAAAGCCTATATACAATCTTTATCACTATTTGAACCACTACAACCTGTTTGGTGAAAGTTACCTAACAGGTTGCAATGAAGGGTGGAGAGCAATAAGTCGGCTATAGTTGTTCCAGAATGGCTTCTGCCGAAGTTTTGTCCAGACCTTTGTGGTCGACAGCAACGTAGCTCACGACACCGTCATCAACAATCATGGCATAACGTTGACTGCGAGTACCCATGCCAAAATTGCTTCCATCAAAATCCATGTTAATAGCCTTGGCAAAATTGGCACTGCCATCGGCCAACATCATGAGATGTTCTGCATTTTTCTCTTTACCCCATGCATCCATGACAAACGCATCGTTTACAGAAGTACAGATGATTGTATCAACACCCTTGGCTTTTATCTCATCTGCTTTAACAACGAATCCGGGTAGATGTGCATTAGAGCAGGTTGGCGTGAATGCACCGGGTACGGCGAACAGTACAACCTTTTTGCCACTGAATATTTCATCGGTACTGATATTGGATTGACGCCCGTCCACCATTGTTTGTAATTCGATAGATGGAATTTTTTCACCTGCAGATATTGGCATATTTGTTACTCCATTTGAGGTTTTGTTATTTTGTGATAGAAAAATTCTACATGGATTTAGATGTGATTGCTTTAATAAATTGATCAATATGCCAAATACGTCTTAAGGCAAGTGCTTCTTATATACCTATGATTTAAAAGGAAAAACGATAGAGTTGTAACAGTCTGGTAAATTGGAAAAATTGACTGGAATCATTTCATTTTTCAATAACAAGACTATATTTTGACTATGGGTTTTTGTTTGTGAAATAAGAAGACTGGATTTTCGACAGGAGATTAGATGAAGGATTTTACAAGAGTCAAAGTATCGGTCGAAGACTTGCAAATAGGCATGTATGTTTCCGAGTTAGACCGACCATGGATGGATACTGATTTCCTGGTTCAGGGGTTTCTAATTAAAACCTGGGAGGATATTGGCCATTTAAAAGAGTGTTGTGAGTATGTTTATATTGATGAGATTGAAAAATATACTGACTATCACTATGAATATCACTCCAGGCTTGAGAAGAAAGAAGAGCCGGGCAAACATGAATTATTTCAGCTTGAAGACAGAGTGCCACTGCAGACACTTTTCCCCAGAAGAGCTCTGAAAACCTACCACGATAAAGCCAGCTGGGAGCAGGAATACCCGCAGGCAAAAAAAGTTTTTCATGATATATCTGTCAGTATTAAGCATGTGTTGGTTGATTATGTGAAGGGCGGATCACTGGAGGTTGAAAAAATCAACAAGGCCATTGATCCCATGGTTGAAAGTATTACGCGTAACCCTGATGCCTGCCTTTGGTTGGCGAGAATGAAACACCGGGATAAATACACATTTGAGCATTCTCTGGGGTCATCTGTCTGGGCGGTGACTTTAGGCCGACAAATAGGCTTGCCGCAAAAAGACCTGACATCTCTAGCCATAGGTAGTCTGTTATGTGATGTGGGAAAATTGCACTTAAACAGAAAGTTATTGCAAAGCACTCGGCAATTTAATGATAAAGAATTTGCTTATATCAAGAAACATGTACATGTTGGCGTGAAAGTTTTAAAAGAGAGTGGTATTCATAATAAAGATGTTCTGAGTATGGTGGCCTACCATCATGAGCGTCATAATGGCCAAGGCTATCCGGAAGGACTAAAGGGTAATGACATTCCTGTTTTTGCACGTATCGCCGCTATAGTTGATTGTTATGATGCGATAACCAGTCAGCGCTCATATGCCAATGCAGTGCCTGCTGATATGGCGGTTAAAATGTTGTATCAATGGAGAAATATAGATTTTCAGGCCGAGTTGGTTGATGAATTTATCCAGGCTATTGGCATCTACCCGGCAGGAACACTGGTGGAGTTATCTTCGGGTGAAGTAGCCGTTGTTGTTGCTGAATATCGTACGCATCGCTTAAAGCCCAGAGTGCTTGTTTTGTTAGATGAAAACAAACAGGCTTTGATAGAGCCGTGTGAGATGGAATTAATGCAAGTGACAACATGCAAAGATGGTCGTCCAATGCAAATTCTGCATAGCCTGCCGCAAGATGCTTATGATCTTGATGTATTCGGAATAGAGTTTTAGCCTATGTTTAAAGAGGTGGAAATTGACAGGGATGGTTTGCTACAAGCGATAGATGAACATATCGCCAGGGAATCCGGCAATCAGAAAACCCTCATTTTATTACTTATTGATATCACTAACCTGTACCAGATTAATCATGTGTTTGGGCATTATGAGGCAGGGGACTATTTATTAAATGAGTCTTATACACGTTTAAAAAAGATGAATAAAAATGATTCCTGTCTTTTTCGTTCGGGACGGCATCAGTTTGCACTGATATTGCCTGCTATTGTAAGTACCAGTCTTGTGGTTGTTGTACTCAACAAATTGCTGAAAAACCTCGAAGAAGATGTTGTTGGATCATTTGGAGAAGTCAATGCACATGTGAGTATTGGTGTTGCCATCAATCAGCCAGAAATGTCAGCTATAGAAACCTTGTTATTAGCTGAAGATTCACTGGAGCAAAGTAAAATCAACAACGTTCCTTATCAGATTGATATTAAGATAGTAAAAAAAGAAGAAGAGTATGAGCTTGAAAGGCACTTTTTAGAAGCGATGAGCAATAATGCTTTTGAGCTTTTTTATCAGCCCAAAGTAAGCTTTAAAACCGGAAAAACCTGTAAGGCAGAAGCATTATTGCGTTGGCAGCATCCGGAAAGAGGTTTTATACCTCCGGAGATGATTGTTCAAATAGCAGAAAAAACAGGTACATTATTTAACTTGACGAAGTGGGTGACACATACAGCGTTACGACAGTTGGAACAATGGACTGCCGATCATAAAGATCTGTCTATTGCTGTGAATATACCGGCAAATATTGTGCATCAACGGGAGTTGCAAGATATGGTAAAAAACGCTTTATCTATATGGGGTGTTGAGCCGGAGCAGTTAACTTTGGAGATTACTGAATCGGCAGTAATTGAGGATAAGAAATCCGGTTATGATAACCTGCTGGCATTAAAAAACTTTGGACTGAAGCTTTCGATTGATGATTTCGGAACGGGCTACTCGTCCATGTCATATTTCAAGCAAATTCCGGCCCATGAACTTAAAATTGATCAATCATTTATTTTTCATTTAATCGATGACAAACAGGACCAAAGCCTGGTACGCATCATGATAGAGCTTGCGCACATTTTTCATCTGGAGGTAGTCGCAGAAGGTATTGAAAATCAGGAAACCTATGATTTTCTGAAAAAGTTAAACTGTGATTATGCGCAAGGATACCTTCTTTCAAGGCCACTAAGTGCCGATAAGTTCACTCAGTGGCTTGCAGATGGTCTCTAACACCATAAATCGTTCTTTCTAAATCCCATAGACACTCTATTTTATCGGTATTTCAGGTATTGATAATTAATAGGTCAGATAATAAAAATAACGCTCAATATCTATGTTGTCAGGCTCATTTGATTGCTTAATGTCTGCAGTGTTATTCGTTAGTTGTTGGTGTTTGATAAATGAACGGTTAACGGCTTCTTCTTTGATTAATGCCATGCTTCTTTTGCTAAAACCGTTCTCGGCACAACGAAAATATGCATCTGTCATAAAAACTCTCCTTACAAATTCTTTATATAAACAAGCTTGAGCGGTTGTTTTTGAACAACCTATAATTTGCTCAGGTTAATTATTGCAGTTGTTGTGCCAACTTTAAGAATTGTCCATTTCTTGTAGGGTTTTTTTGATATGTTAAGAAATCAGGGTGATTTAATTGATTGTTTATTGTGCGATATGGCATACATTTCGCACTATGGTGGTGCGAAATATATGAGACTTGTTGAGATAGGCACCCAGTTTATGATTATTTAGGCTTATATCCCTACTGCCTTACTGGAATTTTACCAACTGAAACTAATACAGGCTAAATATCCAGGTTGGGGCATTGGTCCGACACAGTTCTGCGTCACTTGCCTTAAGATGTTATTATCCTCTTTGTTTTTATTGCTCGGAGTTTAGTTGTGTTCAAGTGGTTAGGTGCATTTTTGGGTTTTTACACGGGGCAGTTTATTGGCGCCCTGATTGGTTTTTTTATTGGTTCGTCTATTGATCGTGCACTCAGTCTGGGTGTGGGAGCTGTTAACCCTTTATCGGGTAAGCATCGACAAGATATATTTCTGAAAACCGCTTTTACGCTGATGGGTAAATTGGCCAAAGCAGATGGTCATATTTCACAGTCTGAAATAGATCATGTCGAAAACTTTATGACCCAGTTGGGTATGACAGATGCGCACAGGCAGCAGGCTATTGCGTATTTCAAAGAGGGGTCGCAGGCAGGCTATGATATTGGGCCACAGCTTACAGAATTTATATCAGTTTGTGGGCACACAAAAAATCTGAGACAGGTTTTATTAAGCTATCTGGTTGGTGTTGCGCTGGCTGATGGCGTGTTAGATGCAGCTGAAGAAAAACTGTTGCGAGAGATTGCATTAACATTGGGCTTTAGCGCCGCTGAATTTGACCAGCTGATTCGTATGATCAAGGGGCAAGATCATTTTGCTGGCGGGCAGGCAACCTCAGCATCAGCTTTGGAAGATGCCTATGATGCGCTAGGAGTATCATCCGAAGACAGCGACCAGAAAATCAAGCGCGCCTATCGCAGCCTGATGAGTAAATATCACCCCGATAAGCTAATGGGTCAAGGTTTGCCAGAAGATATGATTAAGGGTGCTACCGAGCGCTCGCAAGAGATTCAGGCGGCTTATGATATGATCAAAAAGAGTCGGCAGAAGTAAATCAAAACTTTCCGAACAGGTTAATAAGAATCATGAATAAACTGGTTTATATCTTGTGGCCCTCAGAAGGCCAAAGTATTCGTGAGGTGCCAGAGAAGCTGCTAGACATCACGGCGCCCGCATTATTAGCCATCGGCGTATCAAAGCTCACCATGAATATTGACGATGAGCACTCCACGGTAAAATCACCGGCACCAAAAATGCATAAAGGCCCGGGTATTTGCGCCCAGATATCGGTTGGTTGGAAGAACTTGATCTGCATGACGATGTTGAAAAAATACTGAATGAAACCGGCCTGAGTTTTGCCGGTTATCTTGTGGATGAATCTGTTTATAAAGACTATGGCGATAACCAACATGCCAAACCTCGGGATTGGCCTGATGGTGAGCGCTCTCCCAGTGTGATGGCTATTACGCTGTTGACAAAGCCGGAACGTTATACGCATGAGGAGTGGCTTCGTCGTTGGCATGGTGTAATGTCACCTGAATCTGAAAAAATACAACCTCGCCAGCGATATGTACGTAATGTAGTTGTTAGACCAGTAACTGAAAATGCGCCAGCGTACGATGGTATAGTTGAAGAAGCCTGGCCATCAGCCGAGCATATCAGTAACCCTTACCTGTTTTATTGTGCAAGCAACCCGTTTCAACTTGGGTGGCATCTGTTCAAAATGCTGAAGGCTATTTTGCAGTTTCATAATCTGCTCAAGATAAGAACAGTGACCATGAGCGAATATTTTATTCGAAGCTGATTTCTCGAAGTGGGAATCTTTTTGCAGGATGCCTAAAAAATAATAGCAGAAGGAATCTTCTGTCAATTGCATTTAGTCATCTCGACCGCAGTGGAGAGATCTCAATCTTGCTTCAGGTTCGTAAAGAGATAAAGGGCATTTTAGATTGGGTTCCTTGCCGCCAATAATCAGCACAAGGTTTTCAAAATGATTTAATTCTTTCAGGGGAAGTAAATGTCAGGTGCAGGCATTAGGTGAAATTTCATCAAAGTTATTTGATGTACTCTTGTGAGACATTTGCAGCCCCATAATAAAAACCTGGGATGTGCTGCAATACCACCGATAGCGGCGGCTCAACATGCGAAAAAACGGTAGGTTTATGACTTCAACAATCAGCCATTAGCAGCATAACAGAAAGAGTGAAAGTGGCTTCTCAAAAGCTGCGGTTTGAATGGCAGCAAAGCTAACGTTAGTAGAGGTTCAAGGGTCGGGTCCTACGGACCTGACCCTGATTTATAAATGTCCAACCTGACCCCTAAAATTAATAGCTAGTTCACTTAAATACCAGCCGTTGAATAACCTAAGTCAGCTACCGTTATTTGTTACGCAGCATTGAGATCTAATCGTTGAACCTTGCTTAACTTGATTTGTTTTTTCGCTTGCCAGAGATCATAGTTATCTTGCATAGTTAGCCAGCTTTCAGGGCTACGGCCTAAAGCTTTTGAAAGCCTCAAAGCCATCTCAGGGCTTATACCGCTTTGACCTTTTATTACTCTATTAAGAGTAGATGCAGCCACATCAAGATGACTTGCAAGATTGCGGCAGCTAACGCCAAAAGGCTCCATATAAGTAGCCTGAATAAATTCACCAGGGTGCGGTGGGTTATGCATACTCATTAGTGATAATCCTCATAGTTGACTATATACGCATGACCTTCTTCAAACTCGAAAGTTATGCGCCAATTACCATTAACCGTAATGGACCAAATGCCTTTTCTATTACCTCTAAGAGGATGCAATCTATAACCCGGGATATCAAGGTCATCTATTGTATTGGCAGTATCTAAAGCCGCTAACTGCATTCTTAATTTTGGAGCATGTGCAGCCTGAATGCCTTTCTTGGTTCCTTCTTTAAAGAACTTTTCAAGGCCTTTATGTTTGAATGACTTTATCATTGATACAGTGTAGCGTGTTGCGCAACAATGTCAAGTTGCGCAATATGGTCTTGGTAAGCCAAAAGTTGTGGGACACCCATCTAAATTGACACCCAAAAGTTGTGGGACACCCATCTTGAAGTTGTGGGACACCCATCTAAATTGACATCCAAAAGCAGATACTGTATATTTGA
>CBDUPD010000081.1:0-8141 GCA_965368985.1 uncultured Spongiibacteraceae bacterium
ACTGGAAAAAACCCGGGCAACCACACAAGCTGCTTTTGCTCATCAGGACATTCCCTTCGAACAAGTGGTAAAAGAAGTGGTTACTGATCGTAACCTGTCACTAACACCGATATTCCAGGTAATGTTCTCCCTGCAAAATATGCCCTTTGACCAGACCACTTCGATTGAAGGCATAGAGATAAAAGCGATAAATCCTGAAAAACACGCAGCGCTTTACGATCTAAGCCTGACAACCAATGAATGGCAAGGTGAGCTACTGGCTGAGTTTGAATACAAAACCGAGGTATTCGAAGCCGAATCGGTCCATCGTATGTCAGAGAATTTCTCCCGATTGGTAAAAGCTATTTTGCAGGAGCCTGATAAAGCCATTTGCGACATCGACTTTATCAGCGACCTCGACAAGGCCAAACAGCTGTCAGAGTGGAACCAGACCACCTACAAGCGAAACCAGTTACAAGGCATACATCACTATATTGAAAAACAGGCAAAAATATCGCCTGCCGCTATCGCTATTAAATATGGCGATACTGAACTTAATTATCAATCATTGGATACACAATCGAATCAGTTAGCGAACTACCTGATTAAACAAGGCGTTGCAAAAAGGAGTGTTGTGGGTATTTGTCTTGATCGCTCACTGGAACTACCTATTGCCCTGCTCGCCATTCTCAAGGCTGGCGCTTCGTACCTGCCTCTTGATTTAAGCTACCCGCAAGAGCGACTCGACTTTATTGCCCAAGACACAGGTATTAAACATGTTGTTAGCGCAGGTAATTTAACCGAGTGGAAAACATCCGATAGCATTCAGCGTATTAATATCGATACCGATATTAATCAATGGCGCACATGCAGCTCTGCCAGCCCGAGGATAGAATTACCGGGAACCGCACTGTTTAATATTATCTATACTTCGGGTTCAACTGGTCAACCCAAAGGCGTGATGGTCTCGCATCATGCAATGATCAACCGCCTGCTATGGATGCAGGAAACATTCCCGTTAATCAGTAAAGACCGGGTATTGCAAAAAACACCCTACAGCTTTGATGTGTCGGTATGGGAAATTTTCTGGCCGCTAATGTTTGGCGCCAGTCTGGTAATAGCCAAACCACAGGGCCATAAAAACCCGGGTTATCTGCGCGATCTGATTCAACAGGAACAAATCAGCACCATGCATTTTGTACCTTCAATGCTCAGTGCTTTTTTGCAAACAGAAGATATTAATTACTGTACAACATTACGACAGGTTTTCTGCTCGGGTGAAGTATTATCTCCTCCTCTGGCTAATCAGTTTTTTGATCATATACCTGACTCTGAACTCTATAATTTATATGGCCCAACTGAAGCGGCGATTGATGTCAGTTATTACCAATGCAAGAAGAGTGACACCCACATACCCATTGGCAAGCCCATTACCAACACTCAACTCTATGTATTGGATGCCAATAAAAATATTCTGCCTATTGGTGCTGTTGGTGAAATCTATATTGGCGGAGACTGTCTGGCAGAAGGTTATATCAATAACCAGGAAATGACTGACAGTGTATTTGTAGCCAACCCTTATGCATCAAACAATCACTACAATATTAAACTGTATAAAACCGGTGACTTTGGTCGCTATGACCATTTAGGCAAGCTGTATTATCTTGGCCGTACTGATCAACAGGTAAAGGTACGCGGCTCACGGGTTGAACTGGGCGAAATCGAACATCGATTAAACTCTCACCCCCATATTCGTGAGTGCCTGATTATCGCCAAACCTAACATTCACAATGATATTCGTATTATTGCCTATTATATTGCCGAGCCACCTAAAATTGATCCCCAGTCTCTGCGTGATCATCTATCAGTATTACTGCCATCGTTTATGATACCTACCAGTTTTGTTGAACTTGAAAGCTGGCCGTTAACGCACAATGGAAAACTGAACCGTCATGCACTGCCAGACCCTGAGCGTAGCGACTTGCACAGCCGCCCCTATATTGCTCCGCGCAATCCTATAGAAGAAAGCATTGCCGAACTGTGGGCTGAACTACTGCATATTGAAAAGGTCGGTATTCATGACAACTTTTTTGAACTGGGCGGCCACTCACTGATTGCCACCATTGCTATTACACGACTACAACAAGAGTTTGATGTAAAAATTCCATTAAGCGATATATTCAAAGACCCAACAATAATCACAATCGCCAAGGCGATTAAGCTTGCACAGAAATCACAACTTGTCATAAATAAAAAAACTGATAGACCGGGTGATAATGAAGAGGAAGTCACTCTATGACATTGTTAGAGGTTCTCAAACTTCTTAACAAGCACAACATTCAGATCGGTCTGGATGGTGATGATCAGTTAAAAATCACTGCCGCCAAAGGCGCAATGACCCAGGAACTGATGGCGCTTCTGAAAGAGAATAAAGAAGCACTGCTTGCATGGGCCAAAGAAAAACAGAGTGAAAATCGCCAGACCCTGCCAGCGATAACAGCTATTGCGAAAGACCAGGCTATTCCTCTCTCTTTTAACCAGCAACGTTTATGGTTTATTCATAAACTGGCACCTGACACTGCCAGCTACAATATGCCGATGGCACTGCGCCTGACCGGTGACTTGAATATCCCTGCATTTGAAACAGCAATGAACAAGCTGTTGCAGCGACATGAAATATTAAAGACAGTTTTAATTGAAGAAGGCGACAGCTGCTACCAGCACCTTATTGAGATGCCAACCTGGCACGCCTTATTTGAAACACTGCAAGATGAAAAAGAACTCGAATCACTGATTCAAAAAGAAGCCCTGTCAGTTTTTGAACTGGTTAATACACCATTATTCAGAACACGCTTGTGGAAACTCGGTGAAGCAGATGCTGTATTTATGGTAACTCTGCACCATATGATTGCTGACGCCATATCTGTTGAAAACCTGCTAACCGATCTTGCTGCACTGTATTATGCAGCAGTTTGCAATACACCTGATTCCTTGCCCTCTTTACCCATTCAGTATTCTGATTTTTCTTTTTGGCAGCAGCACACACTGAAAGAAGGTGGATATCTTGAGCAGCAGCTCGAATACTGGAACAAGCAATTAAACAAAGCCCCTGGCCTGTTAAACCTGCCAACTGACAGGCCACGCCCTGCTATACAAACCAATAACGGCGCAATTATTACTCAAACGCTGGATACAGCCACCGTAAAAAGAGCCAAAGACTTTGCACAAGAAAACAACTACACGCCGTTTATGGTGTTTCTTGCTGCACAACAACTGTTATTGGGTCGCTACGCCAACCAGAATGATGTCTGCATAGCCGCACCTATAGCTGGCCGACATCATAAAGACACAGAAAAACTGGTAGGCTTCTTTGTTAATACGTTGATCATGCGTAACCGGTTTGATGACAACCCAACAGTTGAAACATTCTTTAATCGTGTAAAACTCAACGTACTGTCTGCTTTTGATAATCAGGATGCGCCGTTTGATATGATTCTTGAGAATCTCGATATCGAACTCTCCAATGCCTATAGCCCGATTGCACAAATCGGTTTTAACTATGTTACCCAGAGGGTTGATACCAACGACCTTAACAGCCTGACCCTTGGCGACCTGAACATTGAAGTTATCGAACAAACAGCCGTAGAAGCAAAATACGATATGATATGGGGGCTACAAGACGCCTCTGGCTTCACTGACAACACCATCAATCTGAGCATTGAATTTAATACCGACCTATTTGATGAAGCTACAATCGAACGCTTTATCTCGCAGTTTCAGCAGCTATTAAACAATATGTTAGATGATCTTTCTGCACCAGTGCAAAAGGTCAGCCTGATTGATGAAAAACACCTGCTTACTGAAGCCTTAAGTGATAACAGCGTAGATGCCAACAACTTTGAACATATCTACCCGCTTACACCCATGCAACGCGACCTCTATCTTGACACCCTGATAGACCCTGAAAGACGTCGTAACTATTTTGGTTCCATACACCGCTGCTACCAAACAATAAATACTGAAAAGCTTCAACAGGCTATCGACATTCTTACTGCGCACTTCTCTACCTTGCGCATGCGAATTATTGACAGCAATAAAGACTATCTTGATTTTGCCTATTCCGCGATTCTAAAAGAAGACTCGCCTCAGGCTAAAATCACTATTGAAGAACTCGACTGGAAAGATACCACGCTCTCAGAGAAAGAGTTTGATGAGCATAGCAAGCTGCTTTGTTACAAGCCATTTGATTTAGCCAACGAACCGCTCATACGTTTTCACCTTGTTAAAGACCGGGCAAACATTAACAGCATTGTTATCACCGCCCACCATGCCTGTATTGACGCCTATAGCCTGCAAGTTTTAACTGAAAATATTATCCAGACCTACCTGTCACTCTGTGACGGCAACGATCACTCTATTACCCGACTTGCTCTAACTGCAGATAATTTTTCAGACTATCTGATCAAACAGTATTACAACTGTGACAATGAAGACAGCTTCAAATTCTTTCAGCAACAGGCTCAAGGCGTTGAAGCACTAAGCTGTTCACTAGGCAACAAGAGCATCAGCCATCAAGCTGAATTTATTCAGTACGATATTAAAGACAGCGAACAACATCTTGAAAAGATCAAGGCCTACTGTAAACAGAACAGTGTCCAGCTACCCAATTATCTGAAAGCAGTTTACGCACTGGCACTGCAAAGCTACTGTTTTGCCGACAATGATTTTTATATCAGCGACATTCTGGCAGCAAGACCTCGCGGCCATAATAACGAAATAGGTTGTTATTTTGAGCAGCGCCCAACGGTTATCAGTACACATACCGATAATAGCTTTAAGGGATTATTAAGCCATCTTGAAAGTGTCCGCGAAGCACTTGGCCACGACAAACGCTTATCCAACAGCTTACAATCACACCTGTTTCCTCAAGGCAGCGCACAATATCTGTTTAACTTTTATCTCACTGATCGCTATCTGCCATTTAACAACAAACAGTCAAACTTTCGCATTATCGCACCCGAAATGGATGACTGTATTAACTTTATTGTTATGCAAGATGGCGATGCATTGCGTTACAGTTTTGCTTACACCGACAATGTATTTGATGATAAACGCTTTCTAGAGCGCTTTATTCATTTGTCATTACAGATACTTGATGGCACTGATGCGCTTAATGCCTTAAGCCTGCAGTTACCAGACGAAGCGCCTGTTCTTATTAAACAACCGGAACAACAGTCACTACTGCAAGAAACCGATCTTGCTTATGAAGAAACCTCTGTTATTCGATTGATCGACAAACAGTGTGAAATCTCACCAGATGCCATTGCAGTGAGTGACAGAAAACAATCACTGAGCTATGCAGAGCTGGATGTACAAGCCAATCAATTAGCCAACTATCTGATAAGCGAACAGGGTATTAAAGCCGGTGACTGTATCGCACTGTGTCACAGCGCCAACACCGGCTTTATGGTAGCACTATTAGCCACCTTGAAAACCGGTGCCTGCTATATTCCGGTAGACCCGAATTACCCGGCAGGCCGTATTGAACATATTCTTACTGATTCTCAGGCCCGATGTATTTTAACCGAGAGCTGCCTGACAGGCACACTTGAAAACATTCAGGCCAGCAAGATATATCTTGATACACTGCAAGAATCATTAATCACTGAATCTACCGATACGCCACTGATTGATATCAGGCTTGATGACCCTCTTTATACCATTTATACATCAGGATCTACCGGATTACCCAAGGGAGCCGTTGTCAAGCAACGAGGCGAACTCAACCTGCTGCAATGGTATAACCGCGAATATCAGATAACTCCCAATGACAAAGTGCTGATTATTTCAGCGATTGGTTTTGATCTTAGCCAGAAAAACCTGCTTGGCCCCTTATGCACCGGTGCAACGATTGTCTTCCCTGAACAACAGGATTACGACCCTGCAGAGTTGATCAATATCATCGATAACAAACAGATAACATTGATTAACTGCGCGCCCAGCGCTTTTTATCCACTGGCAGAATCACCGGGTACTTATAACAAGCTATCCAGTCTGCGTCTGGTACTGTTTGGCGGTGAACCGATACGCATACCATCACTGATTAACTGGCTCGAACATGAAAGCTGTTCAGCACAACTGGTTAATATGTATGGGCCAACCGAGTGTACCGATATCTCTTGCGCCTATCGTATAACAGAACCACAGAATTTTATTGATCAGTCAGTACCGATTGGAACAGCCAACGATAATGTTCATCTTTATGTTGCTGATAACAACCAACGCCTGTTACCGCAGGGACTGGTCGGCGAATTACTCATTGGTGGCGAAAGTGTTGGCATGGGCTATATCAACCAGCCAGAACTGACTGCTGAAAAATTTATCAACCATCCGCTTGTTGGCAAGGTATATCGCACTGGTGATCTGGTAAAACAGCTTGATGATGGCAACTATGTGTTTGTTAACCGTATTGACCACCAGATTAAATTGCGTGGGCTGCGAATCGAACTGGGCGAAATTGAATATGCCTTAAAACAGTTACCCGCTGTTCTCGACAGCCTGGTAACTGTGAATGATGATTTACTGGCCGCCTATGTGCTGACAGAAGATGGACAGACACCTGAAAACTGGCGCAACAAACTGGCTAACAGTCTGCCTGATTATATGCTACCACAAGGATTGGCTGCGCTTGCCGCATGGCCGCTTACCGCCAATGGCAAAATTGACAGAAACGCCCTGCCGGATATTCTTGCCACTCGCCACAGTGAATTTATTGCCCCCCGTAATGCTACAGAAGAAGCTCTGGCTGCTATCTGGAGCGAAGTACTGGGTGTCGACAAGATCAGTGTTCACGATACCTTCTTTGAACTGGGTGGCCACTCACTATTAGCTGCTCGTGCTGTGGCACGTGTGCGCGATCACTTTAACCAGGATCTGCCACTACGCGACGTATTTCTTACACCCACGATTGCAGCTATTGCCAAATTGCTTGATGGTAGTAACGGTGAACAAGCGACATCATATGCCTTACCTGGCATCGACCTGACTGTACGCGACGATTTAAACGGACAATATCCGCTATCATACGCACAACAACGTCTATGGTTTATTGATCAATTAGACCCCGGCAGTGCAGTCTACAATATGCCATTTGCACTCAAAATCTCTGGCGCCCTTGATAAGAATGCGCTACAAAAAGCATTTACTGATCTTGTTATCCGCCATGAGACCCTGCGCACACGCGTTATCAGTGATAAGGGGCTTGCTTACCAGGTCATCGACAGTCCTGAAAACTGGTCATTCAATTTTTATGAAGTAGATGATGACGAGCAGGAAATTATTAACCGCGCTACAGAGTTTGTGTTGGCACCATTTAATCTGGCGACTGGCCCGCTGTTTCGTGCCGAGCTGTTACAACAGGTCAGCACCGGTGACTACGCCCTGCTATTCAGCATGCATCATATTATTTCTGATGGCTGGTCGATTGATATTCTGGTGCGCGATCTACTGGCACTCTATCAACACCATTCACTTAACACTCCGCTTTTACTACCCGAACTAAAAGCACAGTATGTTGACTATACCTTGTGGCAACGTGACTGGCTGGCAGGTGAGTTACTGCAGGAACAAATAGATTACTGGAAATCACAGTTAACCGGTTTTGAGACTCTGCAATTACCTACTGACTTCTTACGACCAGCAAAACTCGATGCCAGCGGCAAACAGTTTGCTTTTGAGCTACCAGAAGAACTCAGTCAGTCAATCAAACAACTGGGGCAAGAACAGGGCGCCACCCTGTTTATGACAATATTGGCTGCATTCCAGATACTGATCAGCAAATACTGCAACCAGACAGATATCAGTATCGGCACCCCCATCGCTAATCGTCCGGTTTCTGAACTGGAAGACATGATCGGTATGTTTATCAATACATTGGTTATGCGTAGCCAGGTTGAAGGCGAACTGAATTTTATTGAAATGCTGGCCAACATCAAACAGACCACACTTGATGCCTATCAGCATCAGGATGTACCGTTTGAATTATTGATTGATGAACTCAATGTTCCGCGTGAATTAAGCCAGACACCGCTTTTTCAGGTGATGCTGATATTACAAAGCTCCAGTCAGGCAAGCAGCTTCGATACATCAACAATAGGCGCTTC
>CBDUPD010000082.1:0-8042 GCA_965368985.1 uncultured Spongiibacteraceae bacterium
ATCAGAAGTATAGGCTAACTGCGTTTATTCACAGTTAGCCTAAGCGCGCTTAGTGAGTGGTCAAACGGTTATATACAGATAAATCCCTGTAGGCTTCCTGAAGATCTTTAGAATCAATAAGCTTGGTGCAGTTTTCTACTTTCTTCAAAAAGTTGGGTGTAGTAATACTGATCCTGATACCCAGCTCCGCATATATTATCGCAGCACAATCAGTTGCTGTTTTAGCAGCATAATATGAACGTATAAAATGTCTTTTTGGCATTATTATTCCCTCACATGAGGTTTAAATCATTTGCAGGCTGTTACCCAATAAAGATAGGTGACAACAATTACCTGATCTATGGCTCTATTCTACGCTCATCATTGTTTCTATCAGCTTAAAAAATCGTAAGGTAGCGTTAACAATTAGTAATCAATATATAAAACAATAGCTTATATCAGCCAGAGGGAAATCGGGGGCAATATATTTTTTACCTATTTACCCTGATTTACTCATCATAATGTCCTTTCATAGAAAAAACATTTCACTGAACCAGCTCTTGCCAAGCGGCTATTTATTGGCAACAGAGGGTTTACAGTTATCATTAACACGAATCAGTTTGTCTATATCAGCACTTTAACAGCAGCCATCACTACTTGTTCCAAAAAGTAATAGAACAATAAAAAGCATCCGGATATCAGATTAACAATACCGGAAAATAAAAATCATAGACTAATTGTTAGGTTGCACCAATATTCTAATACGTTAGATATAGGCTCGGTATTTTTGATCTTCTATACCAATATGGGATTCCCACCAATCAACAAGATAGGCAAGCATTACAGGACAGACTTCTACCCCTGCTGTAGAAGCAGTACAAAACTGAACAACCTTATGCCGGAAGATATTATGAGACTCGATGTGTTCATCAAAGTCCGGGTAAGCATTTTGCTTTAATAACTGCTCTTCTTCTGCCAAATGATGAAGACAATACTTTGTCATTTCAGATAACAATTCTGCAGAGAACTCCTCATCAGCATCACCATTCTTATGGTCAATTAATGAATTAATCATAGCCGCAATTTTCTTATGTTGGAAATCCATCGTAGAATCACCCACAGAATAATCATCGCTCCAGACAATTTTATTCATACCCTTACCCCTTTTAACATTGCAAAACATAACGATGACAGACAACAAACTATCATCAAATGATCACAACAGTACCTCCCTGTAACCATTCTTGCTCTCCAATAACCATGAGCAGCTATTAGTTTATATATTATAGAACCACTTTTACAAAAAAACCTGTTTTTACCAATAAAAGTGGGGACTGGCCACTATAACCATTTAAATTATAGGCGCTTTAACCGCTCTGTTTTCGATAGACACTTGGAGGAATACCTGACCAGCTTTTGAAAGAACGGCTGAAGTTTGCCGGATTCTCATAATCAAGCAGATAGGCAATCTCCTCAATAGACCATGACGTATTTTCCAGGTGATGCTTGGCCAACTCATAGTTCGTTGTTTTAACTATCTCTGAAAATGAAACACCTAATTCCGATAGTCGCCTGACAAAGCTTCTTGTAGATATACCAAGCTGGCGGGCCACCTCTGGCTGCGATGGGAAACAACCCACATTTTTACCCACAATGGCATACACACTAGACATAAAATCATCGTTAGTAACAAGGTTTTTCATGATTTTCTCACACTGCTTTTCTGCCATATTGGCGAATACCGAGTCATCACACAGGTCAAAACCTTCCAGCAGCTTACTATCCATTCTTATCTCATTAAAGGGTGCTGAAAACAGCGGATCTTCATGAAACAACTCCTTATACAAAGCAGAATTTTCTGGTTGCTTATAACGAAAACTGGTTCCAAGGGTAAAATCGCTACTACCAATAAAGCCCTTGATAATATTCATGAAGCTGGCAAACGATTGCTCTACAACAAATTGGTACAAATCACCCAGAGGCAAACTTACCTCCATTCTTAAAATCGTATCGCCATTGTGATGCGTGTATTCCAGAGATGTTAAATTATTGCGTATCCTGATAAACCGACAAACCTGATGCATGGCAGCATCAAGATTCTTGCTACTCATGATGGCATAACCCAGAGGACCATGTGCAGCTACGTGTTGAAGCTGCCCCAGCCGTAAACCGAGTACCGGATCATGCAAAAGGGCCTGTGCGTTGCGCAATATGGCACTGTATTGATTAACCGAAAGAAAGCCCTGCTTATTGTCCAACAAGCTTTGAGGTATTCCTGCGCCCTCAAGAACATCAGTGGCATCAAAACCATGACTCACTATGTATTGCAGCAGAATAGAGACGTAATCTACTGAAATAATCTTTTTACTTCCCACTATGGATGTATTCACCCTTTCGACCTGTTGGCGTAAAATGATAAGTATTATGGCTTCAACAAACATTATCAAGTCTTTTACCTGCTGTTATTATACAAACTGTCACTTATAACCCCGGAAGTTAATCATGCGTGTCTTAACATTTGTCAGCCTTTTTCTCATAATAGTTACGGGCCTTACTGTCTATAACCATCAACTGGTTCATGACAGCTTTAACGGCGTCTACCTTGCGGTCATTTTTTTTCTTGTACTCAATATATTGATTTGTGCCTGGGAATTATGCCTGTTTGCACAAATTGATTACATCACTGAAACCAATAAACGTTTTCATCAAGAGTTTCCCAACAATAAAAGCCAGCCAGTTCTGAATTTTCTATTACACAAAATGACGCTGAAAGACTTTTTCTCTGGCAGGTTCTGGTCACAGGTGTGGAGTACCTATGCCTTGTTTGATGGCTCTTATGCAGATCGCAGAACATTCGGGTTTAATGTTGATATTGGCAATGGCATGAGTACCCTGATACCCAGCCTGCTTCTACACATTGGTTACACTTATCATTTTCTACCTGCCAATATTATCGGCATAATAAGCATAATGTTTTTCTACCAGGTTACCTATAACACAAGCCTGTACTGGGTTAGTTTTCTGGTTAACAAACGTCACAAGCTGATTAGCTTTAATGAGAACATGATTTATATCGTAGGCACTAATGCACCCTGGGTTTTCTTTGGAATTATTGGCCTTTATACATCCATTCGCCTGACGCTCGATAACAACTATTCTGTGTTTGGTATTTAATACCCGACCTTTAAAGCCAAAAAAAGAGGCGTGATTAACGCCTCTTTTTATACATCATCAAACCAATAAGCGTTGATATCAGGATTTACTTTTAGCCACTAACAAACCCACATCCTTGCTTTTTAGAAAACCAAATTTCCATAGCGAATGTATAGCATCCTGCAATGTTTTCTCACCATCACGATACGTCATACCTAACTCCTTGTAGAAAAAAGTATCATCAGTGCAAACCCATCGTGTGGCATACTTAATAGACTCACTATTAACAATACCGTTAGTGAACCCATATTTAACAAGAATATCTCCCGCCTTACCTGCCCACTTCATCGCTTTTGCCGGCACAAAAGCTTTAACCAAACGCCTGCCAGTAACATTCTCCAGCTCTTGCACAAGGCTTAACCAGGTATAATAGTGACCACCCAGGGTTACTCGCTGCCCGCAATAATCCTGCTTAATCAACTCAACTTGGGCATCAACCACATCACGCACATCTACATGCTGAATACCCGTAGTAGATATGATGGCTAACTGACTAAGAAGCACAACCAGGCCTTGATGAGGTTCTGTACAAGTCATATCCAGTGGCCCGATAACAGCAGCTGGATAAGTTATATTTACTGGTGCGCCATCATCCTGCAAACTACGAACATAGGTTTCCGCTGCCGCTTTCGACTTGCCATAAGGCGATTCAGAAGGAGGTGCTGGTGGCAAATCACCGGTTAGATAGGTTTGATTACTATCATATACTGCAGTGACACTTGATACATGTATGATATGTTTCATTCCTGCCTTAACAGCGCCGCCGATAACATACCTGGTGCCATTCACATTGGTATCATAAACAAGATCCGCATCTTTTTTCAAAGTTGAAATCATGGCTGCTGTATGAATTACACCGTCACAACCTTCCAATGCCTTATTCACCACATCAGGGTCAACAACATCACCAACAACTACATCATCAATTTCTATTCCATGTAAATCTGTGACGGTTTTTAATTTTTCGGTACTACGAACCAATGCACGCACTTCAAAGCCTTCACGCAGCAATGCAACCATACTATGAGCACCAATAAAACCGGTTGCGCCTGTTACCAGAATTTTCAAAAGCTTTCTCCCTATTGTTTGTTTCAACAAGATGCTTCAACTACACCCTGAATTCAACTTAATATACTCTACATATTGAGGGCGCGAATATTATCATATGATCAACAATAAGTAATATTAAAACAGCCTTTTTTACGCATTCAATGACTTTTCTTTAATTAACTCCACTTAGACATACCGTTAAGTCATGTGACTTATTATTAAGTCAAATGACTTACTTTATATACACCTGCGTATGCATAAGGCATTTTTTGATTATCCGCCATTTTAATAAACAGAATAGACTTATCTACTACGTTAGAATCCATTATCATCAACAATATGCACCCTGGAGAACCACTTGGAAACAGATAATTATTACTATTTAAAACAGTAACATAGCCATTGCATTCCAGTAAAAGTGTCCTATGATTTAGTAGAGAACAATAACAAAAAGCACAAAATATAAGGGCAACCAATATGACACACATTAATCATGAACCCTCTTTCAGGGAAAGTGTCGACCTGATGGTTGATCGGGCAATCGCCGCCATGAAGCTTGATTCAGGCATAGCGACAGCTATCAAATCCTGCAATGCGGTTTTACAGGTTCAGTTCCCGGTTAAAATTCGCGATAAAATTGAAGTCTTTACCGGCTGGCGTGCCGTACATAGCACCCATCGTCTACCCAGCAAGGGAGGTATTCGCTATGCGCCCTATGCTGATCAGGATGAAGTAGAAGCTCTGGCTGCTCTTATGACCTATAAATGCGCATTGGTTGATGTCCCCTTTGGCGGATCAAAAGGGGCCCTGATGATTGACCCTTCACTCTACAACCGCGATGAACTTGAGAAGATCACCCGTCGCTTCACCGTAGAATTGGTGAGAAAAGGCTTCTTAAGCCCTGCAACCAATGTTCCTGCTCCTGATATAGGTACAGGCCAGCGTGAGATGGCATGGATAGCTGATACCTATAAACATCTGTTTCCCGAAGATATTAATTACATTGCCTGTGTTACTGGTAAGCCGGTTCACCATGGAGGCATCGCCGGTCGGGTTGAAGCAACAGGCCGTGGTGTGCAATATGCGCTGCAGGAGTTCTTCAGGCATCCTGACGATGTAAGACAAGCCAAAATGCAAGGCCATCTTGAAGGAAAGACTATTGTTGTACAGGGGCTTGGAAACGTGGGATACCATGCAGCAAAATTTTTATCCGAAGAAGATGGCGCAAAAATAACTGCCGTTATCGAAATGGATGGTGCACTTATTAACGACGAGGGTATCGATATTGAGCGCCTTCATCAGCATATTGCCGAGCATGGAAGTATTAAAAATTTTCCCGGCGCCTCATTTGAAGAAAATGGTAACGCTGTGCTGGAAAAAGAATGCGATATATTATTACCTGCCGCACTGGAGAGCCAGATAACACTGGATAATGCCGACAACATTAAAGCCAAATTAATTATCGAAGCAGCTAATGGCCCTATTACCTTTGGCGCAGATGAAATACTCAATCAAAAAGGCATCACTATTATTCCTGACGCTTACGCTAATGCTGGCGGCGTTACAGTTTCTTATTTTGAATGGATACGCAATATTTCACATATGCGCTTCGGGCGTATGCAACGCCGCCACTCAGAACTGCACAGTTCTCATGTTGCTGATGCACTTGAACAGATGACAGGGCTATCGGTACCTGATCACCACCGTCAAAAAATCACTCGTGGCGCCGATGAGCTCGACCTTGTCCGCTCAGGCCTTGATGACACCATGCGCAACGCCTATCAGGAAATGCGAGAAACCCTGTTATTGATGGATAATGTACATGACCTGCGCACAGCAGCCTATGTAACATCAATCAACAAGATAGCCCGCTCATATAATGATATCGGTATATTCTAGACCACAGGAATTTTTACCCTATCGTGTGCTTATCCCTTTAATTTATTGTTAAAAAAGCGTAGTTTATCAGTGTCTCATTGAAGGAAATTACATGTCGATAAAGAATATTATTATTGTCCTGTTGTTAAGCCTGTTTAATAGCGCCAGTGCAGATACACTCACGGTCACCCCAACAGCCTACGACATTGTAAAAAGCGCCATTGACCACTGGCGCGGCACCAGTTCATATTCTGAAATGACCATGACTATTCATCGGCCAGACTGGGAGCGCTCGATGTCAATGCGCGGCTGGACCGAAGGTGATAAATTGTCGTTAATAAGAGTTACCGCCCCAAAAAAAGACGTTGGTAATGGCTCGCTGTTAATAGACAATAATATGTGGACTTTTTCCCCAAAGGTTAACCGTATTATAAAAATCCCCTCTTCAATGATGAACCAGAGCTGGATGGGCTCTGACTTCACCAACAAGGATATTGCCAAGGCTGATGACATTATTGAACAGTTCGACCACAGCCTGCTTAAAACTGAAGAACATGACGGACATACTGTTTACGTTATCCAATCAATACCCCATGAAGATTCTGCGATTGTATGGGGCCGGGAAGTTCTTAAAATACGTGATGACCATGTTTTGCTTGAAGAGCAGTTCTATGACCAGGATGACATACTGGTAAAAACCATGGTCACCCTGGCTATTGCAGAAATGGATGGACGCACCATCGCCCAACGCCAACGCATGGCTAAAGCAGAAACAAAAGATGAATGGACCGAGATCAGTGTTGAAATCGTTGATTTTGATATCGACATACCAAAATCGACATTTACCTTGTCAAACTTGCGCAACCCAAGGAACTAATATCAAGTGAGTAAACGATGAACATGACGCTTCGTTTAGCATGGCGCAATCTGTGGCGTCATAGCCGCCGCACATGGTTAACCACCGGTGCAATGATATTCTCTAACATTCTTCTTGTGTTTATGATATCACTGCAGTTCGGAACCTACCAAATGATGATTGATAACACTCTGCAGGCTTTTACCGGTCACCTGCAAGTACAAGCACCCGGTTATAATGATGATCCAAAAATGCGCAAAAGCATTAGTGACATACAAAGTCTTGCCCATAAATTACGGCAATCACTCTCGAAAAAAAACCAGCCTTATGCCATTGCCGCACGCGCCAACGGGTTTGCACTGGCATCAAGTACCGAACGTAGCTTTGGCATTATGATCATTGGCGTACAGCCTGATTATGAAAAAGAAGTTTCCAATATTCCCGGCCTGATAAAACAGGGCCGCTATCTGGGCAATACCACAAATGATAACCCGGCCAATGAAATAGTAATTGGCCGCGTACTGGCTCGCAATCTCAAACTCAATATCGGTGATGAAGTCACCCTTCTGGGCTCAGGTCGTGATGGCTCTTTCGCTGCAGCCATAGTAACAGTGGTTGGTATATTTGAATCAGGGATTAATGACCTTGATCGCCAGGTTGCTCAAATGTCACTAACAGACTTTCAAGCAATTTTCAGCATGGGTGATCACGGCCATAGTATTGTTATTACTGCCGATGATCTGACAGTAGTTGAACCACTAAAGCAACAGCTATCCATGCAACTGAAAGACCGAGCCGATGTTACTGTACTTGACTGGAACGAACTGCAACCCGGCTTGAAACAAGCCATTCAGGCAGATATCGCCAGCGCCTGGTTTATGTATGGCATTCTGATTATTCTGGTTGCTTTCAGTGTGCTAAATACACAACTGATGTCTGTACTTGAACGAACACGTGAGTTTGGCATCGTGCTGTCACTTGGGGTCACACCCGGCCGCCTGGGCCGTCTGGTTATTCTTGAAACCACACTCATGGCCAGTATAGGCCTGGCACTGGGTGCTCTTCT
>CBDUPD010000083.1:0-8039 GCA_965368985.1 uncultured Spongiibacteraceae bacterium
TGCGATGTCTGCAAAGGCAAACGCTACAACAGAGAAACATTAGAAATACGTTATAAAGGCAAGAGCATTGATCAACTGCTTGATATGACTGTTGAAGATGCATTGGAATACTTTACCAATATTCCGGCCATATTTCGTAAACTACAAACGCTAATGGATGTAGGACTCTCTTACATTCGTCTAGGTCAAGCAGCAACAACCCTCTCTGGAGGTGAGGCTCAGCGAGTAAAGCTGGCAAAAGAACTCTCTAAACGCGACACTGGTAAAACTCTTTATATACTTGACGAACCGACTACAGGTTTACATTTTCATGATATAAAACAACTTCTTGATGTATTACACCGGCTTCGAGATCATGGGAATACCATTGTTGTTATTGAACACAACCTTGATGTTATCAAAACAGCTGACTGGGTCGTTGATTTAGGACCTGAAGGCGGCTCTGGCGGTGGACAGATAATTGCAACAGGCACACCTGAGGACGTATCAAAAATTAAACGTTCATTTACTGGTCAGTTTCTGAAGGGGGTTCTAGGTAGATGAGCACTATTTCGCGAGACAATGTTCAACATATAAATTTATTAAAGCGTAAACCTGCTCAAAAATTGAATATGCGTTAATAAACAAGAGACACTAATTTTGAACAAACTACAACGTGCGATCTTCCCAAACCCAAAGCGCGATTTCAAAGGAAAGCGTTGGATAAAAATATTATTACGTACTTTACACTTAATTGGTGTAGCTGGCGTAGGCGGTGGCGTGTTACTTAACGTAGATTTTGCTTCCTGGAGCACATACCTACATTTAACTCTTATAACTGGATTTATTTATCTTGCTCTAGAAATCTGGACCAATGGAATTTTTATGATCCAATTACGTGGTCTCTCTATACTGTTAAAATTTGTTTTACTGTTCGGACTGTATTTATACCCTGATAGCGGAAAAATAATATTATTAATCATTATTCTATCAAGTATCATTTCACACGCTCCTGGCAATATCAGATACTTCTCAATATTCCATGGCCGCAGAATAGACAGCTTATAACAAATTTATTACCTCATCCTTAGAAAAGCTCTTTTAATAAATCACAGGCATAAAAAAAGACCCATACAGGTCTTTTAAAGATCTATCAGCGGACATTAATCCTCAGAGTCATCATCCTCAAGCTCAACTTGTGGACGATCAACCAACTCTACGTAAGCCATAGGCGCTTTATCACCAGTACGAAATCCTGCTTTTAAAATTCTCAAGTAACCACCTGGGCGAGTCTCGTAACGAGGCCCAAGTTCTGAGAATAGTTTACCAACTGCAGCATCATTACGCAGGCGATCAAAAGCTAAACGACGATTAGCCACTGAGTCTTCTTTTGAAAGTGTGATCAGAGGCTCAGCATAACGACGAAGCTCTTTTGCTTTTGGCAATGTTGTTTTTATCAACTCATGTTCGACCAGTGAAATAGTCATGTTCTGAAACATAGCTTTTCTGTGTGATGAGTTTCTATTTAACTTACGGCCACTTTTACGATGACGCATGATTCTTTTCCTATACTGCTTTTGCTATCTCAGCAATGCTTTAAACTAATTTCAATTTGTGATTAACGGTGTAAAACACGGTCATCATTTTTCAAGCTGGCTGGTGGCCATGTATCTAAACGCATACCTAGATGTAAACCACGACTAGCTAAAACATCCTTAATTTCAGTAAGTGATTTTTTACCTAAATTTGGAGTTTTAAGAAGCTCAACTTCTGTACGCTGAACAAGGTCACCTATATAATAAATATTTTCTGCTTTTAAGCAGTTTGCGGAACGTACAGTCAACTCAAGATCATCAACAGGACGTAACAACATTGGATCAATAGCTTCTTCTTCAACCTCAGCTTCAGCTTCAGCTTCGCTTTCCAAGTCGACAAATACTGCCAATTGTTGCTGAAGTATAGTGGCCGCTCTACGAATTGCTTCTTCTGGCTCCAATGTACCATTAGTTTCCAAGTCAATTACCAACTTGTCCAAGTCGGTACGCTGCTCAACACGAGCACTTTCCACAACATAAGTAGCTCGACGCACAGGACTAAAAGAAGCATCTAGTTGGAGCTTCCCAATCGATCTGGTTTCGTCTTCATCACTGATACGTGAATCAGCAGCCGAATAGCCACGACCGCGAGCAACAGTGATCATCATATTAATGTTGCTGCCTTCACTTAAAGTAGCAATTACATGATCTGGGTTCTTTATTTCTATATCATGATCAGTCTGTATATCACCCGCAGTAATCACGCCAGGCCCCTGCTTATTGAGTCCAAGAACCGCAGAGTCTTTACCTGTCATTACGATAGCAACATCTTTCAAATTTAACAGGATTTCAATAACATCTTCCCGAATACCTTCGATACTGCTGTACTCGTGCTGAACTCCATCAATCTCTACTTCTGTGATTGCACACCCAGGCATTGAAGAAAGTAAAATGCGGCGTAGCGCATTACCTAATGTATGACCAAAACCACGCTCTAATGGCTCTAGAACCACTTTGGCATGCGTAGAACCAAACTCTTCAACATTTATAACTTTAGGTGTCAAAAACTCTGTGATTGCGCTACCCATATTTGCTCCTATATTGCGGCTTTATCCGGTCAATGATTATTTAGAGTACAATTCAACAATAAGGTTTTCATTGATCTCTGCAGGAAGATCATCACGCTCAGGATAACGCTTAAAAACACCTTCCAATTTACCAGAATTGACATCAACCCATTCTACATCAACACGTTGAGTTGCAATTTCTAAGGCATTTTTTACGCGTAGTTGACTTTTTGACTTTTCAGTAACTGCAATCACATCACCTTCTTTTACATTGTATGAAGGTATATTAACAACACGTCCATTTACTGTGATTGACTTATGAGATACCAACTGACGCGCTTCAGCGCGAGTAGAGCCAAAGCCCATACGGTAAACTACGTTGTCTAAACGAGTTTCCAGTAAGCGTAACAAGTTTTCACCAGTGGCGCCTTTTATACGTGCAGCTTCTTTATAGTAATTACGGAATTGCTTTTCAAGAACCCCATAAATACGACGAACTTTTTGTTTTTCACGTAACTGTACACCATAGTCTGACAAACGACCTCGACGGGCACCATGCTGACCAGGAACTGTTTCAAGTTTACACTTACTATCTAAAGCACGAACACCGCTTTTAAGAAACAGGTCAGTTCCTTCACGTCTCGATAGTTTACAAGTAGGGCCTATATATCTTGCCATCTTCTATTTCCTGATCGTAATCTGATTAAACGCGACGTTTTTTCGCTGGACGACACCCATTATGGGGGATCGGCGTAACGTCTTTAATGGTTGTAATTTTATAGCCGCAATTATTAAGTGCACGAACTGCTGATTCGCGACCAGGACCAGGGCCTTTAACCTCTACTTCAAGACTCTTCAACCCATATTCTTGAGCAGCTATACCTGCTCTTTCCGCAGCTACCTGCGCAGCAAAAGGTGTGCTCTTACGTGAGCCCCGAAACCCTGAACCACCAGCGGTTGCCCAACTAAGAGCATTACCCTGCCGATCAGTGATTGTAATAATCGTATTGTTAAATGATGCATGTATATGTGCAACACCATCAACCACGGTCTTTTTGACCTTTTTACGTGCCTTTGGGCTTGGCTTAGCCATAAAAATTACCTAAAAGTAATACGTTAACTTATTTGCGAATTGGTTTACGTGGACCTTTACGAGTACGCGCATTTGTTTTAGTGCGCTGTCCACGTAGAGGTAGGTTTTTACGGTGGCGCATGCCACGATAACAACCTAAATCAAGTAAACGCTTAATATTCATGTTTATTTCACGACGAAGATCACCTTCTACGGTGTATTTCGCAACTTCTGCACGAAGCTTATCCATAACATCTTCAGATATCTCAGAAATCTTTGTACTTTCTTCGATACCTACTGTTGCGCATAAGCTCTTAGCAGTAGTACGACCCACCCCATATATATAGGTAAGTGATATTACGGCATGTTTGTGATCTGGTATGTTGACACCGGCAATACGAGCCATTTTCAACTATCTCCAACGTTTGTGTTTCGAAAGGCGCAGCAATATAGCGCCTGACCATTTAAAAATCAACCAATTTTGCTAGAAGTTAGCCTTGGCGTTGCTTATGACGAGGCTCTGTATTACAGATAACTCGAACAACTCCTTTACGCTTAACAATTTTGCAGTTACGGCAGATTTTTTTAACAGAAGCACGTACTTTCATCGTGTTGCTCCACTCCAAGTTTCGACGCTATGCGCCACTACGACCATAGGTCTGTAAGTTTGCCTTTTTCATCACACCTTCGTATTGATGAGAAAGAATGTGTGATTGCACCTGAGCCATGAAATCCATAACCACGACAACCACGATCAATAATGAAGTACCACCCAAATAGAATGGAACATTCGCTATAACAATTAAAGCTTGTGGCAGCAAACATACTGCAGCCATATAAGCTGATCCAAACAAGGTCAATCTTGTTAAAACCTTATCGATATAATTTGCTGTCTGCTCCCCAGGACGAATACCAGGTAAGAATGCCCCTGAACGCTTAAGATTTTCTGCCACCTCTTTAGGGTTAAACATAATCGCAGTATAAAAAAAGCAGAAAAACACAATCAATACAGTAAACAATATAATATTCAAGGGCTGACCAGGACCAATCATAAATGCGGCTTCTTGTAACCAGCTCATGCCCTCTGAAGATTGCCCAAACCACTGTGCAATGGACGCAGGAAAAAGCAAAATACTCGAAGCAAATATTGCAGGTATTACACCAGCCATGTTTATTTTCAAAGGTAGGTGACTTGACTGCCCCTGAACCATACGTCTACCCTGCTGACGCTTTGCATAGTTTATAGTAATACGTCGTTGCCCACGCTCAATGCGCACTATCAACCAGATCACTACACATGCAATTATAATTACACCAAGCAACATCAACACATTCAACTCACCTTGACGTGCTTGCTCAATGGATTGAGCAACTGCAGATGGCAATCCAGCGACGATACCAGCGAAAATCAGCATAGATATTCCATTACCTATACCTCTTTCGGTGACCTGCTCACCTAACCACATCATAAATACAGCACCAGTAATCAACGAAACAATAGCTATGGCCATAGTCATAAAGCCTACTTCACTGGTGACTGGATCAGCGAAAAATAAACCCTGTGACGCCATTCCCACAACCATTCCGAATGACTGAACTGTTGCCAGCAATACTGTACCGTAACGAGTGTATTGGCTGATTTTTCTTCTGCCTGCCTCACCCTCTTTTTTTAACTGCTCAAGCTGAGGGGTCACAGCCGACAAAAGTTGCATAATAATAGAGGCTGATATGTAAGGCATGATACCCAACGCAAGTATGCTCATACGCTCTAACGCGCCACCAGAAAACATGTTAAACATGCCAAGAATAGTGCCTGAGTTTTGATTAAACAGCGCTTCAAGCTGAACAGGGTTGATACCCGGCACAGGGATGTGAGTCCCTATTCTGTAGACAAGTATCGCCAGGAATAGAAAACGAAGGCGAGCCCAAAGCTCGCCTAATCCTGCCGTACTATTTGTCAAATTTGGGACTGGTTGCTGTTTAGCCATTTATATTTAGACTCAGTTACGCTTCAACTTTTCCGCCAGCTGCTTCTATAGCCGAAAGAGCACCTTTTGTCACAGCCAAACCTTTAATAGTTACAGGTTTGCCAACATCACCAGACAAAAATATTTTTGCACGAATGATATTCTGACCAATAATATCCGCTTCTTTTAAAGCTTCTAAATCTACAATTTCACTTTTCACTTTTGCAAGTTCTGATGTACGAACCTGTGCAGTAACTCTGGATATACGAGAAGTAAATCCATACTTAGGAAGACGCTTCTGCAAAGGCATTTGACCGCCCTCAAAACCTGGTCTCACAGAGCCACCCGAACGTGATTTTTGGCCCTTATGTCCTCGGCCACATGTCTTTCCTAAGCCACTACCGATACCTCTACCTACCCGCTTTGCAGTAGATTTATGGCCATCAGCTGGCTGAATTGTATTTAAACGCATTTGATCAGTCATTATTAATCCTCAACACGTACCAAATAATACGCCTTATTAATCATGCCACGAATTGAAGGTGTATCTTCAACCTCAACTGTATGACCAATTCTTCTTAAACCCAAGCCGGCTACACAAGCTTTGTGTGCTTTTAGACGCCCTGCTGTACTTTTGACCTGAGTCACTTTAAGCATATTTTTCTCAGCCATGGTTATCTCGCTTATAGTATCTCTTCAACAGACTTGCCACGTTTCGCTGCAACCTGTTCTGGTGAATTCATTGCTGACAAACCGTTGATAGTTGCACGAACAACATTAACCGGGTTTGTAGAGCCATAACATTTTGCAAGTACGTTATGCACACCTGCAACTTCAAGCACAGCACGCATAGCACCACCAGCAATAACACCTGTACCTTGAGAAGCTGGCTGCATATAAACTTTAGAAGCCCCATGACTTGCTTTAATTGGATATTGGATAGTATCTCCATCCAACTCAACATTGATCATATTTCTTCTTGCAGATTCCATAGCCTTCTGAATCGCCACCGGAACTTCTCTTGCTTTTCCACGACCAAATCCGACTTTACCATTACCATCACCAACAACTGTCAGTGCTGTAAAACCAAAAATACGACCGCCTTTAACCACTTTGGCTACTCGGTTAACCTGAACCAATTTTTCTTGCAAGCCATCAGTTTGTTGACCCGCAGCCTGTTGTTTTTTATCAAACGCCATGATCAATAACCCTTAGAATTGTAAGCCAGCTTCACGAGCTGAATCTGCTAACGCCTTAACACGCCCATGATATTTAAAACCGCTACGATCAAATGCTACAGTTTCTATACCAGCTTTTTTGGCACGTTCAGCAATCAAGGCACCGACTTGCTTGGCAGCATCAACATTTCCTGTAGAACCCGCACGAAGCGACTTCTCAACAGTAGAAGCACTTGCCAACACTTTATCGCCTTCAGCTGTAATTATCTGGGCATAAATATGCTGTGATGTACGGTGAACAGATAGACGATTTGCCCCCAAATCACGCATCTTAACTCGTGCTCGGCGTGCTCTACGCAATCTTGCTATTTTCTTAACGCTCATAACTTAGCCTTTACTTTTTCTTAGCTTCTTTACGACGAACATGCTCATCAGCATAACGAACACCTTTACCTTTATACGGCTCTGGCGGACGGAAAGCCCTGATCTCAGAAGCAACTTGCCCTACTACTTGCTTATCAGCACCTTTAATTACTACCGATGTCTGAGTCGGCGTTTCTACTGTCACACCTTTTGGCAACACATAATCAATTGGATGAGAAAAACCTAATGTTAGATTTAGTGTTTGGCCAGATGCTTTAGCACGATAACCAACACCTATCAGCTCCAATGTTTTTTCGAAGCCCGTACTAACACCAATAACCATGTTGTTTACTAATGCACGAGTAGTTCCTGCCATCGCCCAACCTTTATCTTCTTTAGGCACAAATGTAAGAACATTATCTTCTTGCTTAATATCTACCTGATCATTAATTGTCAGATCTAATGTTGCCTTACTACCTTTCACTGTCAACAGCTGATCTTTAAAAGTAACAGTTACGCCACTTGGTATCTCAACAGGACTTTTTGCAACTCGAGACATAATATATTTCTCTCAGTCTTAAAATACGTTACAAATAATTTCGCCACCCACGCCTTGGGCGCGTGCGGCACGATCAGCCATCATACCTTTACTGGTAGAGACAATAGCAATACCTAAACCAGCATTGACTTTTGGAATGTCGTTTGCTGCCTTATAGATACGAAGGCCTGGTCGGCTTACTCGATCTATAGCTTCTATGACCGGTTTACCATTAAAATACTTTAGCTCTATAGATAAAGTAGGTTTACTATCAGCTTCTGTGTTGAAGGAAGCAATATAACCTTCTTCTTCTAAAACTTTTGCTATCGCAACTTTTACA
>CBDUPD010000084.1:0-7888 GCA_965368985.1 uncultured Spongiibacteraceae bacterium
TGATTTTTCATTATCGAGCTTTCAAGAAGACAATAGCAGCGATATTATCGAATCAGTTAGCCTTGATACATTAAGCAGCGATGCAATGGACAAGTTCCGGAAAAACATTCCCGAACTCAAGGATGCATTTTTACAAGCTCTGGACTTTCAATTCCAGAAGTCTTTGGTACCACCACCAAAAAAGAGAAGTGTTTTTGACAACCCCGAAGAGACTGAAAAAAACCTTGATCACTTAAGCCTTGTTTCCAATGAAGAACTTGATCTGCAAATTGTATTAATTCATGCCGAGTCTGCGCTACTTGACTCTAACCAAAATGCACTAACTCTACTATGCATGCGTTTTGAACATGTACTTAAACATGAAATACAGGCTACACGTCTGCCGATTGGCCCTATTGCCATTGGCCATGCGTTTCAGGATGCAATAATCACACTGGACATCCCTCTTGAAGAAAAGAAGCTCATTCTTTCTGCACTACTTTCAACATTAAAAACCAAATACAACGCTCTACTGGATAAAGCCAATCAGGTTTTTATTCAGCACAATATTCTGCCAAAACTCACCGAAGCAGATAGCCAGGTACGCCGCAAGAAAGATGAAACCAAAGCTCTTGCCAAAGAAAAACGTCAAAAGCTGTTAGGTATTTCTGATGAAAATGAGGATACCGTTGAAGTTTCAGCTGAAATTGCACAATTCCTGCAAAAAATCGAGATACCCGAAGGCGCAGATCAGCATTTTATTAAAGGTAATGAAAATGCCCCCATAATAAGCTCGAAAGAGCTGGCATCAAGAATCAACCTGCTTCAATCACAACCGCAAAAAGAAGCCGATAATGATGTGTATTTTACACCTGACGAATCAGGTATGTCATTAGCTGAACAATTAAGCATTGAAGCCAGTCTTGATGACGTAGGCCTTGATAAAAAAGAATCAAACACTATCGGCATTATGTCGATGTTATTTGAAGATTTGCTTGATAACGAAACCATACCGGGTCCTATCAAAGCACTTTTACAACAGTTGCGGGCACCACTTTTAAAAGCAGCTGTTCAGGATGAAATGTTTTTTGGTGATACTGAAAACCCTGCACAAAAGTTTTTCAATGAGATAGCCCAGGCTAGCCTTTCATGGTCTCCTTCAAGCAATCCCGAGACAGACTATCTATACAAGAAAATGTCTTCGCTGGTTAGCAAGGTTAACAATGACTTTGAAGATGATTACCTGATTTTTGATGATGTTATGGAAGACTTTGACTCTTTTACTGAGTCAGAAAACAAAAAAACATCAAAAATTGAAGGCCGCATGGTCGATACTGAAGTGGCCCAGATCAGGCATTTAACCGCAAAAGAAGTTTCGAATACTCATATTGACGAAAAGTTTTCTAACGCCAAACTTCCCGGAGATATCAGCAATTTCTTTCAAACCACCTGGCGACAAGTCCTGTTTTTTGTTTTTAACAAAACTAACTCTATCGAATCAGAAGAGTGGCTAAATGCGATAGACGTTGAAGATAGCTTACTGGCCAATATGAGTAACTCTGATGAAGATGACATTGATATCTTTCTTGATATTCTTGAGGAGACATTGACGGAATCCGGTATTCAGCAGTTTGATGTGGAAAAACAGGTTCGCACCATTAAAAAAGTCATGCTTGAAGAGAATGAAGTAACACCTGAAATAGTAGAAAGCATCAAAAACACAAAAACCCATGTAGCCGAGATATTCAAAGGTCCGGAAATACCCGGTGACGATGAAGAAGTTCAGAGCATCATTGAAAAATTACACATAGGCACCTGGTTACAAAAAAATAACGAAAGCCCACCAGTTAAAATTAAAATCGCCGCGCATATAAAATTCAATGACTCCTACGTTATGGTTCTCAGAAATGGCGCCAAAGAAGGCACTTACAAAAGTAGCGAACTGATTCAGGGGATTCAAAACAAGGAAATTATATTGCTGGAAAGCGATCTGGCATTTGATAGCGCTCTGGAATCTGTTATAGGCAATATACGGGACTAACACTCTACCCGTTCTGGATTCGTTATTTCAAAAGTCAGACTTATGCCATCATTCTATCGGTGTAATCCCAGGCACTTATCCATTCGATGTTCAACTTGATCACATACTCATCATCAACCCGGCTCATTAACCACTCTTCAAGATCAGGATGTCTGGCCCCAATATACTTATCAATTAACTCAGGTAAAACCAACTCACCCTCATAAGGAACAATGCTTGCTGTTGCCTGACCTCTTACCCCCTGATAGGGCTCTGTATTTGAGGCAATTTCAAAGCCACAGCGTCCGTCTTTTTTTAACAAACGACTGATATAAGCATTCTTATGCGATACTGCCACAAGGGAATCACCATCAAAGCCAAACCATAAGGAACACAATCGCGGAAACCCTGACGCATCATTTACGGCCAGACGCATCGGAATAACAGCCATACTGAGAAACTCACGAATCTCTACCTCATTCCATGCGCTATTTTCTTTTACGGGAAGTTTCAATATATCCAATCCTGTCAATAAATTACAAAATCTCTATTATATAGATTAGACCAGATAAAATAACTCGCCCAGAAAATTTACTGTTTAATTTAATTTTCACCTGAGCGATGAAGAAAAAGCCCGTAACTAACTGCTGAAGCGATGACAGTAAAAAGAATAATCAACACCATAGGCATAGGCTCATCAATAAGAAAGATGCCCACCAGTAGCCCGGCAACAGAGGCTGCTAACATCTGTAAAAAGCCCATCATCGCCGAAGCTGTTGCAGCCATATGAGCGAATGGCATTAATGCCATCGCCATTGCCTGAGGTAACACAAGCCCGATACCTGTCGTGACAAACAATACCGGCATAACTATCAGAAGCGGGTGATACCACTCAAGATAACAAACCAATACCATAAATAAAGAAGCAGCTAATGCCAATAAAATACCGGTTTGAAACAGATGGTTGGGGCGCCATCTAAAAGCAATTCTGGCTGTTAACAGATTGCCTGAAATATAACCAACAACAATGGGTAAAAAATAAAATCCGAAATACTCCGGTCTCACCTGCATAAAATCGATAAGCACAAAACTTGCACCCGACATAAAGGCAAAGATGCTTGCATAGAGAAAAGCCGCCGTTAAGACATAGCCCATATAGTTAGAATTTTTCACTAATGTCATATAATTCTTCAATATATTTGCCGGATGAATCGTCTGTTTTTCAGGCAGTGACTCTTCTACAAAAAAAAGAATCAATAGTATTGCAATCATCCCTGCTGCAACCAATACAAAAAAGGTCAGTCGCCAATCGCCATACTTTATTAACAGGCCGCCAATGGTAGGCGCAATAACAGGCGCCAATGCCATCAAACTGGAAACATAAGCTAAAGCTTTGACAGACTCATGAGGAGGAAATACATCCCTGACAACTGCACGACCCAGCGTTGGCGCACAACATGCCCCCATCGCCTGAAAAAAACGAAACACTATTAACTCTTCTATTGTTTCCGAGAGAGCGCACATAAGGCTCATAACCACATATAAGCTCATGCCAGCCAACAGCACAGGTTTACGGCCAAAACGATCTGACAGCGGACCACAGACCAAATGAAAAATAGCAAAACCAAACAAATAACTCGATAAGGTTAATTGCACCTGACTCAATGACGTAGAAAAATAACCCACCATTGATGGCATGGCTGGCAAATACAAATCAACCGATAACGGGCCAATAGTGATAATGGCCGCTAAAATAAAAATCAGACGTGATGAAGAGAGTGACATGGGAGTGCGCGAATTGATAACAAACCCTATTATAAATTAAGCTAGCCAAAATAACTTCTGTAACTTTATTTAATGATATTTCTTCTAAAAAGATGCTATAAACAAGGTTAATATCAGTAATGATATGAACCTTATGATTAACACTGCAAGCAGCAACCATGAAACTTAAAATACCACCACCATTACAAGCACTTGTTATTGCCTTTCTCATGTGGGGACTCGATCAATTACTACCCTCGGCAAATATCTCCATTCCCGGCAAGATGTACTTTATTCTGGTGCTGGTAATCACCGGAGCTTTAATTGACCTGTCTGCAATTTATG
Source organism: uncultured Spongiibacteraceae bacterium (assembly GCA_965368985.1). Lineage (GTDB taxonomy): Bacteria > Pseudomonadota > Gammaproteobacteria > Pseudomonadales > DT-91 > CAZTZY01. The sequence goes on from CBDUPD010000084.1 coordinate 4,109, forward strand.
CCTTTATCAGGGCCAAAACTACGGTAAACCCGTTAAAACCAGATACTGCATCAGCGCTGGTCAACACAGGCATATTCAAGCTCAGCAGAAACCCCATGTATCTTGGCATGCTGCTATTACTCACTGCCTGGACGATATGGCTTGGCAATATTATGAATATCGCCCTGCTTATTCTATTCCCTCTCTACATCACCCGCTTTCAGATAAAACCCGAAGAAGAAGCACTCACTGGATTATTTGGTGAAGAGTTCACTCAATATTGTCTAAATACACGACGATGGATTTAAAAATTCTCTAACAGATATATGATATACACCAGCATCGGGGAAAAACATGTATGACAACGAATTTTAAGAAAACTATTCTGAAGAAAACTTTTGGGCAAAGCTTGGCAAATATGCAAAAACAGCCGGCTATGATGTTATCGAAAAAGCACTGCAACTCTACTATGCTTCACAACGACCGGAGACTCCCGCCTGGGCCAAGGCCACAATCTATGGTTCACTGGGTTATTTTATTACTCCGTTAGATGCAATAGCCGATCTTACACCTGTTGTAGGTTATGCCGATGATCTTGGTGTACTTGCACTCGCCATAGGTACTGTGGCTGTTTTTATCAATGAAGACGTTAAAGAAACAACTACCAAAAAACTGAAGGAATGGTTTGGATAAACTGACCTTACAATCTGTTCATAATTAGACATAAATCTGAATTTTTGACTATAATCGATGAACCAAGAAATCCTCTCTTTTTCGTGGACTGTCCGGCCTCTCTACCGACTTATAATGGAATATTTTCAATGAAAACCAATTATCGTGCAGTTGTTATTCTCTGTCTGTGCCTCACGTCTCTACTTGCTCACTCGAACCCTGTTGAGAATGAAAAGAACAAGTTGGTCACTATTTTTGAAAATGGCATAAAAGATGAACAGATCCATACCATAAAGCACACTCTACAGTGGTCCGGGATAACAGATACTCAGGTTTTTGATGTCATTGAAAGCAAGCTGATGCAACATTACGCATCAACTCTCGATACCGAGACAGCCGAATATGCTGCATGGCTCGTCAAAGCACTGGCTTTTTCCGGAGACACACAATACCTGCCAACCATTACCCTTGTCGCAAGAAAGAGCACCGACCCCAAACTAAAAAATTCTGCTGAAACAGCCAAAAACCTGCTACCGGAATTTACTCAATGGAATGCAATAATCAGCAAAGGGACCGAAAACCTTGAAGACGGTAGTGACCTGAGAGCACATCGCATAGCTAATATGTTAAATTCAGATATCGCCACACTTATCTTACAAGCAGAGCAATTATCCAATCGCGAAGCTGAAGACAAACCTGCGTTGGACATAAGCACTAACATCAAGTCAACAGCATCAGAAAATGAAATAAACACGCTTATTGCTATTTTTGAAGAAGGATCAAGAGATGAGCAGGTCATCGCCATCAGACATCATTTACGGTGGTCCGGAATAAGCGACCCCCGCTTATACGATCGTTTTGAAATGCGCCTGTTAAACTACTGTGTTTCCACACTGGATACCAATACTGCTGAATATGCATCATGGGTTGCAAAGGCCCTGGCATTTTCAGGCAACGAAAAGTATCTTTCAACACTGAACAGAGCGGCCGAAGACTGTAACCATCCCAAGTTAAGAAGATATGTCGACATGTCACTAGGTCTGCTTCCCAAACATAAAATCTGGAACCCGGTCATCAGCAAAGATCTTGAAAAGATAACAGACATGGACAAGTTTACAGCACACCGCATTTCCAATATGCGTAACTCTACTCATACTGAACTTATCAAGGCTGGCTTTCAACTTGCCAATTACAATCTCACCACACCAGCATCTTCTGTTGAAATCAGTCAAGCTCGCGACAATCAGAAAGATTCACTGATACGCTCATTAAACTCTGAAAAAGCAGATGAAGTACGCTATGCCGCACAACTGATATACGAAAGCTCCGAATCTCCGGTGATGTTTGATGCCGTAAGCAATGTTCTTGAACGCAGCTATAAAAAATCCGTACGCCGAGGCACTCAATCCGACGCTATAGCCTGGTTATGTAAAGCACTGGGTAAGTCAAAAGACCCGAAATACATGCCCTTACTTGAAAAAATAGCAAAATCTAACAGGGTACATCAATCAGTTAGAGAATGGGCTAATCATGCATTAGTGGATATCGACCCCGATTATGTAACAACAATGAAAAGCGTCAAACAGCGCTTGTCCGGGTACAAATAAAATATCATACCAGCTTCTATTTGATTACATATTCACTCATAGGCATACAGTCGAATTTATCAAAATCGATAAATCGCATGCAACTTTCTATCATCTGATTTTCACGTTCTTTATAACGTTTCTCATCTGAAGCACTATCAAAGAACACAGCCCTATCAATCATGGCAGTCTCAGGAAAGTTTTCTTCTACAATGGCATCAAGCAGAGGCCATGGTTGTGACTGATTTTCTGCAACAACAACAATATTCTGTCTGTAACAAAATGTTGACTGTATATCGATAGCTATCTGCGCATGACTATTTAACCAGATATCCAGCCACTCTTGTCGCTGAAGACGCTCAGGCTTTTGCAAGAAAGCAACTTGACACATACCCTCTACGCGGCCTGCAAACTGTATACACGGTAGTGGGTTCCTCTCCATTACCTCGTATACCTGCACACAATCCGCAAGCTGTTTTATCGCCTCATAAAATGCCTCAAGACCCGTGACCTTATTTCGCCACACCGATATCACTGCATCTTTTGGGTGGTTTGTATTGATAATCTCAAGTGGTTTTGCAGGCAATACATTCTCATCAATTAATGCATACCTGACTGTATGAAACTCACCCTTATACGCTTGCAACACCTTCTCTATAGCCTCAGCAAACTCTTTTTGTACTTTTATTTCAGGCTTTTGCAAGCAAATCATTATTTTATACATCATCAAACTCTATGTTATCTGTGATTTATCTGTTGCGTTTATATATATCAATTACTTATTTAAATGCCCTTTATTACAGCTATTTAAACTTAGAAAAGAAAAAATATCAGCTATAATATAGTCACTTCATGAAATTAAACTCCCATGAGGAATCGTTCAGGTAAGTTATTTTTTAGGGGCATTTTATGCCCCTTATTTTTTCTTCCTCGTCTTACCCAATGTTGAACTACTTATTCTGTAGAGTTTTCCACTTTCAGCTAACAGATAAATACTACCCGAATCATCTATTTTTATAGATCGCCATCTCTCGCCAAACTTTCCGAGAAATCGCTGCAACTCTTTGGCACTCCCTTTTTTGTCTAATTCAAGCTGACTGATTACACCAGCCTTTAAAGAGGCTTGCAAAATATTACCCTGAAACTGTTGAATAGTAGCATGCTCATAGAGAACAAGATCAGAAGTCGCTATTGATGGCACATAATAATAAACTGGCTGCTCCATCCCTGTCATTGCAGTGCCTATACCAATGGGTCCGCCACTATATTCTTTACCATAGGAAATGATCGGCCAGCCATAGTTACTACCGGATTCAATCAGGTTTATCTCATCGCCGCCTTTGGGGCCATGTTCGGCAGCCCATAACTGCTGGCGCTTATCTGACCAATACAAACCCTGTGGGTTTCGATGTCCATAACTGAATATTTCGGACAATCCTTTACCATTAAATGGATTATCAGTTACGGCAGCACCCTCATTATCAAGCCGAAGAATTTTACCCAGATGATTATCAAGCTTTTGCACCAGCAATCGCTGGTGTCG
>CBDUPD010000085.1:0-7859 GCA_965368985.1 uncultured Spongiibacteraceae bacterium
TCTTCCTCTTCTTAAATCTCCTCTTCATTATCTTCTGGCTCTTCAATATATTCCGCCTCTTCAATTTCAGACTCGAATGCCGCCATATCTTGATCAAGCAACTCTTCACCTGATAGCTCTATTTCTTGCGCTTCTTGTTGTGCCATGTCTATACCTCCACGACTGCTAATACATCATCATCTTTAATTAACCGAATAAGGGCTAAATCGTCTTTTTCTTCATTTGAGACATTATCAGGAACTGGAAATGCTTGGCCGGCATATTGGGCAATCATCACCCTATCATCAGCCTTGCACCACGCATTCCAATTACCATCTGGATCTGTAAAACCTGTCCAACAATTAGGTCCAACATTTATTACAGTTGCATAACTGCCTGCTGCCTGCTCTCTTTTTTTATTTGATTTACCTGTAGATAGAATCAAACCTCCGGCGCTTTTGATCTCATCGTCAACAGGGTCAAGCTTTACAATCAAGTAATGACCACAAGCATTAATCATCTGATTCCTCCTTAAATAGTTCAGATACCAACTCATCAAAATCAACAAATATATCAATACCACGAACTACGGAAGCGCGCATAGCAACCTCAACACCTAAAGCCTCAAGCGGTGCCATACCTTCCGAGTATGTGTTTTTCTTTATTAATTCCGAGTCATCAAGTGAATTCATATACCCACGTTCTTTTAGCATGTACTCTCTGACTCTTATAGTCATTGGGTGATTAGCCCAATTCTCAAACTCTGCTAAATTCTTATTGGACAAGATTCGTACCTCCTACGGGTGGTTGTTGTGCTGGTTGTTGTGGTGCGTTCTGATTTTGCATAATTCTTTCTTTCTCAAGCTCTAGCATTTTATTCTGGCTTTCATGTACCTTTGATATCCATTGTAACTGCTGAGCGTAAACGCCTAATTGCGCGCCTATCTCATTGGCCTCGGCATCACTTAGATATTTAATAGCTGAAGCCCTATCTTTATCTACTTTAGCTGCTGATTCGTTATTCTCACGTGCATTTTCATCAGCCGCCATCTGCATTTTTCCTGACTCAATATGTTCTTGGAATGTTTGAACCTGGCCCTGTAAGAATTGAACCATCTGCTGCAACTCTTCAGACCCCGGCCCTTGTGGCAATATCTCTTCTGGATTAGGAATGCCCATAGCTTCAAATAGTCTTAATGTTGCTACCCGAACATCAGCCCCCGGCGTCATTGCTGCCATCTCTCTAACCGACTGAGCTTTCATAATACGCGTAACTTCTGAGCTAATACGGGTATCACCTACTGGCACGATATCAAAATCAGTTAAATCATAATCATCTGACACCATGGCTCTTTCATCGAGGATATTCTGATACATATCATCCTGAAGATAGATGCTATTTAATCTGTAAAGCATCTTATATTCCGCTTTTGAGCTTCGATAGATACGCTTATAGATCGCATCCATAACCTTCATACCTTGCTCAATCATAGCCATAGTCGTTCCTACCGGGGTATTTTGACCATGTGGAACGCCGCTTAATACATCAGTGATTGAACTCATATCTTTTCCAATAGATATAAGCGCCTGCATCAACGAAAACAATACCTGACTAGGCTCTTTGACTGGCAGTGGTACGATGTTTTGAGCTATATCTGAACCCTTGCTATCTGCAATTTTCCACTCTCCAGGCTTCCATGTATTAGCCCCGCCTCTAATTCTCAACCCTTTACCAAGAAATCCACCTTGTCTATTCGCCAACGTACCTGCATCAATTAACTGGTTAATAGTGGTATTAATCGCCATATTGATCGGATACAAGTAAGACCCGAATCCAATAGAATAAAACGAACCATCGAAAGATGGTATAAAATGATAATCAGTGTATATCTGATAAGGGTAAATCTTTGTGATCTCATTAGTGTCTATATCAAAACGAATACTCGCCTGATCATAGTTAGCAACAATACGTACAACTTCGCCGGAATCTTTCAGGAATGTGACTATATAAGGCTCTTCATATCCATCTTCATCAAGATCTAAGTAGCGTATTTGCTGTATAAATACTTGTTCATCTTCCTCAATAGGCTCTGAGTCTCCCTCTAGTGATTCTTTGGTATAATCAATCTCAGACCATAACCCAGCTCTTTCACGCTCTACAATGTCATTCTTGAATAATATAAACTCTTTGCTTATCCTTCTGCATTTCGTTAAATCAATAGACTTCGCTTCATAATTAATAGTCAACTCATCAGGCATCAGAAGATTTATAGCCGGCCTTTGGTTAAGATCATCCCATGTTACTTCTTTAAACATTGTGCCAACAATAGGCAACTGAATAAGCATTTTATCTACGTCAGTTTCCCAATTTGGAATCTCTTGAGTTAACTGGTAAGACATATGGGTTGATATTCTCTCGGCCCTATCTGCTTTATCTTGGGCTTTTGTTTCTTGCTCTGCAGCTGCTTGTTGTTGTACTGCCTGCTCTTCTGGTGTTGTAGCTTGTGGCATTTCTACAGCATCGTCATTACCAATAACCACAGCCTTAACGACTTTATCACCCTGCACAATCTCAGGATAAGCTCTAGCATTAAAATTCATTGCTGCTTGTGATACTAATGGAAACTTAACATTAGAAGCGCCTGTCCATGGAAAGGTTTTATCCTCTCTTACTTGTCGAGCAAGTTTTATAGCGTCCTCATTCTGACCTCGCCATTCATCAAGACTTTCATAATCAGTCTCATAATCTTCTTTTGCTTTCTGTCCTATCTTTGCTAGTTTTTGTTCGTCAATAACATCAGCGATATTATCCATTTCCATAAACTTTAGAATACGAACAACTGCATTCTCTTTTTCTTCTTCCTCAATTTCTTCAATCTCTTCCAGTTCTTGAGGTTCATCAAGATCAATATCTAGTTCAATATCTTCGTATTCAGCCATGTCAATACCCTGTAATTTCGTTGCATTCAATCGGGTCTTCCCACTCTTCGTAGTCGTCATAACCCACTTCACGAGCCATTATACCAAACCTACGCATCATGTACGCGTATCGAGTAGCAGATAGCAAGTCGTCTTGTATTTTGCAAATTTTACCATTATCTTCTCTATGATAGTTCATTTTTTCATCAAACCATGCAGACAAATGAGAAAATACCTTAAACCTACCTAATTGCATGAGTCTATACATCTCTACAATTCCCGCCTCTACGCCTACACCTCCATCGGACCATTGAGCATGTACATCCAACATATCCCATCCAGCATCTTCATAATATTGTTTTTGTTGCTTTCCAGAACCTTTCTCAGTTTGCAGACCATCCATAGGCCATGCACTCGGAACACCCTCAGCCCAGCCTTTAACCGCTCCCCATGCTAACTCTGGCAATGCCTTAGATTGCTTCCAAGCATGAGCAACATAAAATATATCAGCGTCTTTATCCCACCATAGCTGTATATGAGCTTGAGGATGATCCCAACCAAAGTCCATACCATTGATGATAGTCCAGTGAGGAGGGCATTCGAACGGGTCGCACTTTATTTCATTATTGCCAATATCAAAAATTAAACCAGCGCCTAGCAATGGCAATCCCTTGGTTCTCATGTCTCGCTGCCATTCAGGATACATCCCTAGCAATGCTTCTTTTGTTTCTTCTGTTAAATGTGGTGCATCATCCCAAGTAGCTCTTTGAAGGTATTCCTCATCACCTGGGTTATCCATAAACTTGACAACTAGCTCAGTCCTTCCATTCTCGGGGGTAAACGTTAAGATACCTCTACCTCCTTTCCCGCTATCACCATTGGCTGTACGGGTTAACACTTGAGGGAATATAGCCTTATCTTTTGGCTCTTCATCAATGTGATACCAGTCAATAACATCACCCATTAATGCATGTTGCCCCTGTGAGTACGACCAAAACTGCACCGAAGTTGTACCACCAGATATATGCTTAACACGTATTTCACGCATTGCTCCACTTGTACCCATCATTCCCCGTTGATCAAGTATCTTTGATGCTGGTATTAGACCGCCTTCCCACTTACCCTCTTGAAACCTACCAAATAATGGCGTCTGCAATAAGTCTCGAGTCTTTTCACCACTAAATCCTAAACACCAGATAACCGGCGCCTTGTCGAATCTGTAACCATCCCAATCATCAGGGTATTCACCAGTAGCATGAATTGCATCTAATGTGGTTCCTGTACGGGTTTTTCCTACCTGATTAGCGGCTTGGAGCATACATGCACGATGTGTTTTAGTTGCTGCGTTGAATCTTAATTGCCAGTCATAAAGGGTTTTGTACTGGTCTTGTCCTGCGGTCTCAGCTCTACGCCGCTGTATCTCCTGACGTAAAAGTATCTCTTTTATTTTATCTTCTCGAGATAATGACACTATTTATCTTTAGCCTTTAGCCTTTAGAGAGTTTAGCTCGCGGTCTAAGTCATCATCAGACATATCTTCAAATGAGTGCGTTATCTTTGTTTCTGATGCATCTTTTAATCCAAGGTCTCTAGCTATTATATTGGCGTTAAAGAAGCCAGACGCGGCTCCTGTGAACTTCTGATCGCGTATAATCTCTTCTATTTGCTTTGTGACTTCCAAAAAATCATTGTCGTTTCTGTAGTTTAAGAATGTTTGCTGACTGATATCAAGGAATATACATAGGCCGCCTAAAGTAAAAGCTCTTTGCTTTGGTATTGCCTCTTGTACAACTTCGCCGCCACTAGCAAATGCTTTCATTTCTATTAGTGGATTTTGATAGCACCACTCGAAATACTCATAAGCAGAATCTAATAATTCTTCAGGTGAGGCAAATATAGGCTTACGTCCATGACTTGAACGCTTCAACCAGAATCTATTTCCTTTTGCAGGTGCCACTCATGCCTCTCTTAGCATTGCTTGTGTGGTTATTTTGACTTAGCCTTTTCTTTTGGCTTATCTTCTTTATTTTTTCTAAGTGAACTGAAATCTATTTTATCGAAGTTGTTTCTATACTTCTCTTTGTCTTTTGTTCTGTCCCAATCGCCTTTCACTGACATAATACACCTTCTATAAGGTTATTGCTATTAGGTTGCGCGTTGCTAGTTAGGATAGCATAAACAGGAAAGGAGGGCCTCGACCGCGCAAAAGTTTATAAATCTGTTTCTCTTCTTCTTTGCTCTGATTCTTCTTTGAGCTTTTCTAGCTTGTATTCGTCTATTGCTATTTCTATCAAGTGTTTTTCGTGGTCTCTTTCATCTCGCTTTTTTTGGTAACTGGCGTTAATGGCTGCTGTGATTAGTGTAATTACTACACCGATAAAGGCAAATAGTAGTAAGAATATCTGCTGATGATCTAGCATGAAAGCCAACCATCCTACCGTACCGCTTGCTGCTGTAGCTGTGCCAGACACTTTAGTCGCTGTGCCTGATATTGATATAATCGCCTGTTCTGTTGTCTGCTTCACGTTTACAGCCTTCTTCCGGCTTTTCGTGACATACTTGGCATTTCATATCGCATTGATCATATCCAAAACTGTTAAGTGACAAAAGTAACGCTAAATAAAACATGATTAATTTCATGCTGTTTCCTTACAAACTAATTATATCATGGTTATAGCATTTTACTATATCTATGTAACCGCCTCAAATATGTAGTGTTTTATATGTCTTGTTTATGGTATTAGCCGGTATTCAGCAACCTTATTAGATTCCCCATATCTGTTAATTACTTCTATCCGATCAGATATAATATTGTGTCATTTGTTTTTTAGATCGTTAATCCTGGCCGCTAGTCTGTAGATTCCTAAATTTTCCCAACTCTCAAGAGGGTTAATTTTATTTCCTTTTTTCAGGTATCTTAGTAATCTTTCGTTTTGGCTCATTTCTATTGTTCCTTTGTGGTTAAGTTTTCATTCATAACACTAGCATTCAATTCTGCTATACTGCTTCCATACATAGATTTAATGTATTTTACTTTGATTAAGTTGCACTCAGTACAGCTTTTAAATTGCGCCTTATAGATGTGATTCCCTGTATCAACCACATCAGTGTATTTACTCCACTTATGACCAAATAAACATTTAAGCATCCCCCTCACCCCCTTTAGTCTCTGAATGGTTGAGCATTGCTTTGTACATGAGCTTTAAGTCATAGGAGTGTATATATCGCTGACCAGCCATAAATCATCTCTTCAGTAGGCTCTCTTGGCACCATCACATAATCGCTGTCTATGTGGCGTGTGTTCCATATCATAGGTTTAGCTGATGCATGGCAATTTTTACAAACTACTATTTCAGCATCCTGACTCAAGCCGCCACCGTATTTATGTATATTATCAGCTCCGCAAAACGGGCAAGGCTTCAATGTATCTGTCTGGCTCATTGTTGTTTATCCTCGGCATATGCCAGTATTTTCCACGCTCTTTCAAATGCATCTTCAAACACTTTTCTATGAGACTTGTGATCAATATGACTTCTCGCTTCAAAATAGTTATCTTCTGAATTTATCATCTCAGCTTCCATTTTAGCTATCTGTCTTTCGTTCATTGTTATTCACTCCCTTGTGAGTTGAGGGTGTTGGCGTATTCTAGTAAATCTTTTGAATAACAGAAAGATTTTGCAGACCATGGGATTCCTCCACATATTAAGCTATTCATACTTCTGCACTTTTCTTCAGCCTCGCGAATAGCCTCAACCTTAAGCGCATCATGTTGAGCGTCTAATTCAGCGGCTAGGGCTTGGAGGTCTGATGCTTTAAAAGTGACATAGGTGTTATCTTCATCAACAATTAATTGCTTATCTCTGACTATTGTAGATTGCTCAACTATTCCTTTCTCGTCAGATAACCTACTTATCTTTTCACTTGGTTTCATTTTGAATTACCACGCTCTATATTTAATTCCACAATAGTTTTAGCATCTGAATATTGATCTTCAAATAATGCTTTTCCTATTTTATCCCAACTTACCCACCATGTTTTTGTTGACATATCGCCATTTAATGCCGCCTTTTCAGTTAATTTAAGCCCTACGCCTTGATTAGTTACTGCTGTAATTTCTTTAATTAATGTTTTCATCACTACCTCTTCTATGTTTGGGGTGGGTTAGTCAAAAAAATTAAGTTGGGATTGTTTTATAAAAATAGGGGAAGAATTATTGCACTCTATTCTTTCTGCAATAACTTCTGCTCTTTGACTGACAGTTGGCGGCTTATACATACCAAATCTTGAAAGACTTCCTGAATTAACAGCGGCATTTGTAGAGTCTGCACTTGAAAAAGGTAATCTTGTAAAAATATCAGGGTCTAACATACGCAATCCATGAAGTTTTGCCTTCGGCCTGCCTTTATCATCACATGCTATGCTCATTGCTTCAGCCATTCTATCCCACCATTTTTTTGTGTTTGGTTGTGAGTAGCTTCCAGAACTTCCAAACGCTACCCATTCAAAATTATTTATAAGATAATCAAGGTAGTCTAATGATTCGTGTAAGTGCCATATAGGAACCCCTTTAGCCTTCATACCCAATCGAACCCAATCTAAAACAAGCTTACTATTCTGGTCTTCATCACCGTCAATTTTGTCAGGTATTAAAGCCCAATCAAAATTAGGGTGGCGAAAAACAGTAGAAACCCAATCAGTATATTTATTAAAATTTATATCTCCTTTTCCCGATTTCCAATGGCTAAACGCTCCATTATCTAAAACAAATGATTGACACACATCCATCACGATAGGCAAATCGTCAGGTCTAAAAAAAGATACTAGCGCATGGCGACCAACCAAAAAACGAGCTGCCTGCTCCCTACTTCCACCTATTGGAGTTCCATGATAGTGAATCATTTTTTATAATCCTTATCACTCATAAATCACCTGTATGCTGTTGGTTGTTTAACTTCCACTCA
>CBDUPD010000086.1:0-7842 GCA_965368985.1 uncultured Spongiibacteraceae bacterium
TTCGTTCAAATCAGACAAAGAGGAACATGGCACTGAATCATTCGGTGCAACTTCATCATGATGACTACGACCAATTCCACGCCAGAAGATACCAACACTCCCTCTAAAAAGAGACGCTCTAACTGGCAGTTTTGGCTAATGGTGTTTCTTTTTGCGCTGCCTAACATGGCAATCATTTATTATCACTATTCCGGCGATAGACCGGATTTTGGACATACCAACAAAGGCCTGTTAATTAGTCCCATGGTTACTCCAAACCCGAATACATTTGAGCTGCTCGATGGAACCTCATTCGACCTTATGCAAAAAATTTCAGGCAAATGGGCTCTTGTTATGGTCAGCAGTTCTGATTGCCAGATTGACTGTCAGAAAACAATTTACCATATGCGACAAATGCGTCGCGCCCTCAGTATCGATAGAAGCCGTGTTGAGCGCGTATTAATCCTTACTGATACATCATTATCTGAAAACTTCGACACCCTTTTGCAAGATTACCCTTTAATGAATATTGTTAGTGGTCCTTCTGGAGAAGTGCAATCTCTGGTACAGCAACTAACTACACTCTCTTTTAAACCGGTTGCCTCTGTACCAACTCAGGGAACAATCTATCTAATCGATCCCAAAGGCAGGCTTATTCTAGCCTACCCCGAAGGTACAGAACCAAAAGATTTGCTAAAAGACCTGAGACGCTTGCTTAAAGTGTCGCAAATTGGCTAGGGAATTTTATTACTTACACAAAGGTAAACATACAGTGTCAACTCAAGCATTAAATAACGAACAGGCTTCAGATATCTGGAAAAGTTACTACGAGCTATGCAAACCCAAGGTAGTAGCACTGATTGTCTTTACTGCCGTTGTAGGCATGCTATTAGCGACTGATGGCATCCCGGCCTGGCAGCCCCTGATTTTTGGCACACTGGGTATAGGCCTGGCAGCTGCAGCAGCTGCAGCAGTAAACCACTGGGTTGATCAAAAAATTGATGCCCAAATGTCACGCACCGATAATCGTCCACTACCCCAGGGAGATATCACCTCGGCACAAGCACTCTCTTTTGCTGCCCTGTTAGGCATTATTGCCATGACATTGCTGGTGGTCTTTGTTAATAATCTAACGGCTGCCCTTACTTTCTTGTCGATGATCGGCTACGCACTTATTTATACGGTATATCTTAAGCGCACAACACCACAAAATATTATTTGGGGCGGTATAGCAGGAGCTGCACCACCAGTACTTGGCTGGGCTGCAGTTACCGGAGAAGTCACACAAGAAGCCTTATTGCTCTTTTTAATCATCTTTATCTGGACACCCCCACATTTCTGGGCTTTGGCCATAAAACGTCGTGAAGAGTATAAAAAGGTAGATATACCCATGCTACCAGTCACCCATGGTGTTCTTTTTACCAAACAGCATATTGTGCTTTATACCTTAATGCTTTTTGCTGTTACCTTAATGCCTTTTGCCATAAAAATGAGCGGGCTTCTCTATCTTACCGGTGCAATAACACTGGGGGCCGGATTTGTATATCACGCCTTGAAACTTTATCGTGAAGATAGTGATGAACAAGCCATGAGAACCTTCGGCTACTCTATCTTTTATCTCACCGTGTTGTTTGCCTTTTTACTTGGCGATCATTACTTGCGTCTATTCCTGAATAGCTATGTTTTATAAGCTAACATTAATAGTAGACTTATTCGAATATCATGAAATTTGTTTTTCACGTTGATAAACAAGCACACAACCAATACGAAGCGCACCAAGAACCAACAGCAATACTGAAAGCGCGTAAATCATCTCTGGCTTGAGTTCATGTTTAAACAGGGCAATAAGAACCTCGCGCAACACAAATACCAGCGCAGCATCAAGAATGAAGGTAAGACGAAGCCTCTGTGTATTAAAATATTCAACAAGAGACCTGGATAGCTCGATTAATACATACAGTGTTAATACATCAGTGATAATATCTATATAGTGCCCGGTTATACCGTCAACAGCTAACAATTTCCATGTTGTATTAAAAAGCTGCGCTGTTCCGATTGCGATACCAATGATAATAAATACAAGAATAATCCCAAAAACAGCATCAATGGTTTTATCAAAATAAATTTTTATTTTTTGGCCGATCATATTGATACCTGACAGAAATTAAGTGATTTTGGCGGCTGCACTCAACACACCTGTGTTTATAAAATGGTTCTTTATTCTCATCCAATCTTGAGCAAATGCAAGAGTAATTAAACAGTAAAGCGTTGATCGGGCCTCTGGTGCATTGTGAATTGCATTCACCCTACCTCCAGACAGATAAAAACGTACTCCTTTACATACGATACGTCAATATAGGCCATATCACTTATTCCTGTTTAATATTCGTAATTTTCATGAATGATTCACAACCGGATAATTAATGAACCAAACGCGGTAATTATCTTTGATTCTATACCTAAAAAACCAAATACAGCGGCTCCAGGTGCCTATGAAGCTCCTCAAGTTTTATCTGACTGCCACATCTGTGCCAGAACTGTGACTTGTGCATTATTTTGGGAACACGTTAACCCTGCAACTTAGCCTTGGCTTTTCCGCGCCCATGTATCTTTGCGTCAAAAAATAAGGCAAAAAAGACAAATCTCAGGTAAAATCTCCCCCCTGAAATCATCAAGGCAGCTCTGTGTCACAACGCGTATTCACTGACATTCCGGTCGACCGCCCCAGTACTCCGGTGCTGGACAGCATCAATTCGCCTGCCGACCTCGATGATTTTGTCGAGGCTGACCTGGTGGTATTAACCGATGAATTACGTGAGTTTCTGTTATATACCGTCGGACAAACCGGCGGCCATTTTGGTGCCGGTCTCGGTGTTATCGAACTGACAGTAGCCCTGCATAAGGTATTCAATACTCCATATGATCGTATCGTCTGGGATGTTGGCCACCAATGCTACCCCCACAAGATACTTACTGGCCGGCGTGATTCCATGGCCAGCTTGCGTCAACAAGGAGGCCTCTCTGGTTTCCCAAAGCGCACTGAAAGCCCTTACGACACCTTCGGGGTTGGTCATTCCAGCACCAGCATCAGCGCCGCATTAGGTATGGCTGTAGCCGCCGAACAAAATGGTGAAGACAGACAAGCCGTCGCTGTTATTGGTGATGGCGCCATGACTGCCGGCATGGCCTTTGAAGCCCTGCATCATGCCGCACATACTAAAGCCAATATTCTGGTGATATTAAATGACAACCAGATGTCGATTGGCCATAACGAAGGTGGCCTGGCCAGTTACTTTGCCAAGATCTGGGCCAGTAAGCCCTACACCTCTCTTAGAGAGGGTGGCAAAAAGGTATTGTCGCGTATTCCTCCTGCTTTTGATCTGGTTCGACGCACAGAAGAACATATGAAAGGCATGGTAGCTCCTGGCACCCTGTTTGAAGAACTTGGCTTTAATTATATTGGCCCTGTTGATGGTCATGACTTACCCTCT
This sequence comes from uncultured Spongiibacteraceae bacterium, assembly GCA_965368985.1. Lineage (GTDB taxonomy): Bacteria > Pseudomonadota > Gammaproteobacteria > Pseudomonadales > DT-91 > CAZTZY01. Next base: position 3,471 of record CBDUPD010000086.1, read on the forward strand.
CTGGTTCATACACTGCAAAATATGCGTGAATTAAAAGGCCCCCAACTTCTGCATATCTTCACACAAAAAGGTCATGGCTTTATACCTGCAGAAGAAGACCCTATTGGCTATCATGCCATCAACAAAATCGCACCAAAGCAGGAACGTCAGGAAGAAACACCTGAAATAAGTCCTGTATTCTCACCAAAATATCAGGATGTATTCGGCAAATGGCTATGCGACATGGCAAAAGCCGATGAGAAACTGGTAGGTATAACCCCTGCCATGTGTGAAGGCTCTGGCATGGTTGAGTTTTCCGAGAGATTTTCTGAGCGCTATCATGACGTAGCCATTGCCGAACAACACGCTGTTACTTTTGCTGCGGGCCTTGCCTGTGAAAAGGTAAAACCCGTTATTGCTATTTACTCAACTTTTTTACAACGGGCTTATGATCAACTGGTGCATGATGTAGCACTGCAGAACCTTGATGTACTCTTTGCTATCGATAGAGCCGGACTGGTAGGCGAAGATGGTCCAACACACGCGGGAGCATTTGACCTCAGCTTTCTTCGCTGCATTCCTAACATGCTAATTATGGCGCCCTCTGACGAAAATGAAACCCGCTTGTTACTTTCAACCGGCTATCATCACCAGGGGCCAGCAGCAGTACGCTACCCCAGAGGGAAAGGCCCGGGCGCGGAGATTTGTGAAGATCTGCCCATTGTAGAAATAGGCAAAGCCGTTATTAAACATGAAGGTAAAGATGTGGCAATTCTCTGTTTTGGCACACTGCTTGAACAGGCTTTAGCTACTGCCGAAAAGCTCAATGTAACGATTGTCGATATGCGTTTCGTAAAGCCTCTCGATGAAGAACTTATCATCAAACTAGTAGAAACACATAAGCTTATCGTTACTCTTGAAGAAAACAGCATTATGGGCGGCGCCGGCAGTGCCGTAAATGAATTTCTTAATCAGCAAGGCTTGAATGTTCACACTCTCAACCTTGGATTACCTGACACTTACATTGACCACGGAAGTCATCAACAGCTTCTCAGCGACATAGGCCTCGATAGCAAAGGCATTACTTCAAGTATTCAGAAACGCCTGAAAACCATTCAATAACAACTCTACTAAACACACAAACCGGCCTGATTGTGTTATTCGTGAAATAAACCCCATGAATCACACCATCCACCAAACGGTTGCATTTGATCAGTTGCTCGCTCCTGGGTTTTTACTACCAAATCATAGCTAAGCTTGCCGATAATCTGAAACTGGACATAACCAACCAGATCCCCGTTGGCTATATCCTCTTTAGAAGGATCAATAAACTTACAATTGGGGTATATCTTGCTAATTGCTGCCTTTGCATCAAGCTTTAAAGGCCAGTCATTAAAGTCTATATTAAAATCAATAACATACTCTTTGGAGAAGTCGAAATTATTTTCCTCTAACTCCCTAAGTACATCGCCGTCTAAATCATCTGGAAAGTTCATAATATTCTCAATGCATACAACAGCTTATATGAGGGACACATTCGTAGTGTTCGTCTGTAAGCTGCTTTTCTCTTAAATAAAGTCTATCTTAACATTATGCTGCATTCAGGGGGATTAATCTTCTTCAACCAGACGTAGCACAACGCTAACTCCATGAGGATTGGTGCCTTGCACACCCCACCCGGTCTCTATATCAGTAACAGAGCCATCTTCTTCAATACGGTGAGTTCGATTCACGTATACCCTTGCATCGAGCAACAATGTTTCACCATCATCAAAGCTGACTGATAGCTGACAACGATGTTGATTTTGCTTAACAAAATCGATAACTTCAAAATCTGTTATTTCACGTATTACTTCAGTTATTTTTCTGCGTTTGGACCAACTTTGAGGCATTACTTCAAAGGTATACATTCAATTACCTTGGTATAATGGTATAATGGTATAATGGGATCATGCATCGCATCCCCTATGTAGAAATATTCAGTTATTTCAGAATACGTTTTAGCAACTTGTCTTCACCGGAGGAAAACTCTGTTCCTTATTTGGCAGTTTTTCCTGAATTAATTTTTTTCCTCCAGCGTTTTTGAAATTGCTGCACGCTAATGGGGATACTTTCGTCTTTAATATAACGATGTATGGCAATTTGCGAACGTACTTTCACCTTGCTTTTTGTTTGCTTGATTTTGTTAGACTGATCTACATCTATTACTCTGGCCTTAACATTATCACACCATTGAATATCAATAATATCCTGTAAGATTTTCTGTTGTTTAGAATCATAGATGGGAACACTGACTTCTACTCTTCCATCCAGGTTTCTACTCATTAAATCAGCTGAAGAAATATAATATTTTGGATCGTCTTTATTATGAAAAATATATACCCGCGCATGCTCAAGAAAATTATCAATAATACTGATAACTTCGATATTTTCAGATAAATCCGCAATACCGGGAATCAGCGAACACATGCCACGGCAAATAATACGCACCTGCACACCGGCATTGCTACTCTTATATAACAACTTGATTATTCTTGAATCAACAAGACTATTGCATTTTATTGTTATGGCTGCGGCTCGTCCATTTAATGCATTTTTTGTCTCGTTTTTTATCAGGCGTTCGATTTCATTTCTTGTAGAGTGAGGCGATACCAGTAAATGTGCATATTCATAACGCTTATAGTTATAAGAAAAAAAATCAAACACTTTTGCTACATCACTTCCAATTTCCTGATTATAGGTTAATAAACTAAAATCAGTGTACACTCTGGATGTCTTTTCATTGAAATTACCGGTTCCGATATGTGAATAATATTTCAACTCATTATCTTCTTCGCGAGTAATCAGGATAATTTTGCTATGAACTTTTAATCCAGGTACACCGTGAACAACTTTCACACCACCATCGGCCAGTTTTGTTGACCAATCTATATTCGCCGCCTCATCAAAACGCGCTTTTAATTCAACAACCACAGTAACGTCTTTGTAGTTTCTTTTTGCACTTAATAACGCATCAACCATGTGTGAGTTATCAGCAACACGGTAAATACTGATAAAGATGCTTTTCACATCAGGATCAATTGCTGCAGTCTTCAACAAATCAATGACAGTATCAAAACTGTGATAGGGATGATACATCAGTATATCTTTCTCTCGAATAGAAGAAAAAATATTATTACTCGAATTTGTCAATTCGATTAGCGGTAGTGCAGGTAATTTCTTGGCTTTAAGGTTTGCTTTTCCAACATCAGGAAAGTTCATGAAGTCTTTTGAATTGTGGTATCGACTTCCTGCCATCAGACTATCATATTTGGTCAGCTTCATTCCCTTAATGATAAACTCAAGCAAATCATATGGCATTTCACTATCGTAAACCAATCGCTCCGGATCAGCTTTTTGACGTTTTTTCAGAGAAGCAGCCATTTTCTTCATTAAGCTTTGATTCATATCAATATCATACTCAAGTTCGGCATCAAGAGTTAGCTTAAAGGTATAAGCATAGGCATTGTTTATATCAATAACACCACGAAATACTTTAGCTAAACAATGTCGAATGACATTATCTAACACAATAAATACTTTCCCTTTGCCGCCTTTTCTTTGAGGAATTTGAATAAATCTAGGCAGTCTGTTAGTTGGTATATCTACCAGCCCATAGCGAACCTTTTCTTCAGTAATAATTTTAACAGCAAGATAGATACAGCCATCATTCAATCTTGGGAAAGGTTTTCCCGCTTCCAACAAAACCGGATCAAGTTCAGGTAAAACAATTTGATCAAATAGTTTCTCAACATGCTTGATTTGGTTCTTATCAAGCTGACTCTCATTAACAAGATAGATATTATTCTTGTTGAGTGATTTTAATATATCATGAAAAATTGTATGAAACTGTGTCTGTAAACTTTTTGTCCTATCCTGAATTTTTAATAATAAGGCATTATATTGTTCCTGTTTTTCAGGGCTGGTAGCAAATGCAGCCAAACGACTTACATCAGCTACCCGAACTCGATAAAATTCATCCATATTGTTGGAAAAAATACCCAAATAATTTAATCGCTGAATGACCGGGGTTGATACCGTAGCGGCTTCATGCAACACGCGCTCATTAAATGAAAGCCAACTGAGTTCTTTATCAATAAAAGTTTCTTGATTATTTTGCATAAGTTCCAGCTCTCATAATTTCCAACACGAGAAGAATAAAAAAGTATTTAAACAGAATATAAACCTGCCTTTTTACACGTCATCATATATAACACTACTAAATAAATTAGCTATGGGATATGACTAAACAGCTTTAGAAAAAGCTATCTTGCGATATTATAACAATAAATAATTTAATTTTTATTACCAGATTAAGTATAGCTCAAGATAGATCATTGATTGTCAATTTTGA
>CBDUPD010000087.1:0-7776 GCA_965368985.1 uncultured Spongiibacteraceae bacterium
TTGCACATGGCCGTTTTCACCATCACCGCCATGAAGTGCTATAAAACAGTGACGTATATCGTTTGATTTAATAGCATCAATCAATTCGTGTGTTTTTACATCCAATCCAAAAACTTCTACCCCGAGTTTTTTAAAGGCTTCAATAACAGCTTGACCGCTCTGTAAAGAAACCTCTCGTTCAGAGCTTTCTCCTCCATATAGAACAGCAACATTACCCTTGATTTTATCTGTATTAATTATATTCATGCCAGACCTCGCTTACTTAACAGCTCAGCTAACATACCAACATTACCTGCTCCCTGAGTAATAACGAGATCATCATTTCTTACAAGCTTGCTCAAGATATCCGGTACTTGCTCAATCGTTTTTACATGAACTGGATCAACACTACCACGTTGCCTGATACTGGCACTAAGGCTTCGACTATCAGCACCCACTATTGAATCTTCACCTGCAGAATAGACATCAAGAATAATTAGTACATCTACCTCGCATAACACATCAACAAAATCATCATACAAATCCCTGGTTCTGCTATATCGATGAGGCTGGAATATCATTAACAAACGTTTTTCAGGATAACTTTGCTTTGCAGCTTCGATGGTTGCCCTGACTTCTGTTGGGTGGTGCCCATAATCATCAACAAGAACAGCACTACCACCTTCAACAGGGTATTCACCATAGACTTGAAATCTTCTGCCAACACCTTTGAACCCGGCAAGACCAGTTTGAATATCTTCTACCGAAACCCCCTCATCAATACCAATAGCAATCGCAGCAGCTGCATTTAGCACATTATGCTTACCTGGCATATTTATTAAGCAGGGAAAAGATTGGTTGTCTGGACCATTGACAATAAATTTACTTCGCATACCTTCTGTCTCCAGGTTGGTAATACGAAAATCAGCTTCACTTGAAAAACCATAAGTGATTACAGGACGACCAAAATCAACGATAACTTCCTGTATTACCGGATCATCAATACACACCACTGCAACTCCATAAAAAGGAAGATTATGGATAAACTCAATAAAAGTGCGTTTCAATTTACCAAAGTCTCCATCATAGGTAGACATATGATCTTCTTCAATATTGGTAATAACAGAAATCATAGGCTGCAAATGTAAAAATGATGCATCACTCTCATCGGCCTCTGCCACCAGATATCCACTTTCACCTAAACGAGCATTAGTTCCAAAGTTATTTACCAGCCCACCAACAATAAATGTTGGATCAAGCCCTCCAGCTGCCAACACCGCAGCAATCATACTTGTAGTCGTGGTTTTCCCATGCGTACCAGCCACAGCAATACCATGCCGATAACGCATAAGCTCTGCCAACATTTCTGCTCGAGGAACCAGCGGAACACGGTTCGTTCTAGCCCACTGTATCTCAGGATTAGACTCATCAATCGCTGTTGAGCAAACAACAACATCTGCACCAACAACATTATCTTCTTTATGCCCTATAGCGATTACCGCCCCCAAACCTTCAAGGCGTTCAGTATTTGCAGACGACCGCACATCTGACCCGCTAATATTATATTTCTGCGTAATCAATACTTCTGCAATACCACACATACCTGCACCACCAATACCTATAAAGTGTATTCGGTTAATACGGCGCATACCTGGTACGTTTTTCATCTGATTCATTTTGCAAACCTCAAACAGGTCTGAACAACATTTTCAGTAGCATCATGCATACCCAAGGACTTAGCCTTACCCCGCATTTGATCCAGCAGCTCTCTTCTCTTATTAAATCGTTTCATATGATGACGCAAGGCACTCACAGTCAATTCTGATTGTGGTAAAACGACCGCCGCCTGATGAGAGGCCATCCAATTTGCATTAGCGGTCTGATGATCATCGATAGCATGTGGATAAGGAATAAAAATTGCTGGCACCCCAGCGACTGTGAGCTCAGACACAGTCATTGCACCAGACCTGCAGATAACCAAATCTGCCCATGCATAGGCTTCTGCCATATCATCAATAAACGGTGATAGCTCTATACTTTTCATAGTCAACGCTTCTTCGCCATATAGCGCTGTCACTTCATCAATATGTTTTTTACCTGTTTGATGCCAGACATCTATTGTGAAATCAAGGGTATCCACCATTTCAGGTATAACATCATTAATTGCCTTTGCGCCCAGACTTCCTCCCAACACCAATAGTTTCAAATCAGCACTATGGTCAATCTGGTGTGTTGCACTATGCAAATCTTTTCTAACAGGGTTACCGACATGTACAGCATTAATTCTCTTGGCAAATGTACCTGAAAATGCTTCAAGTACTCGATTGGCAAAAAGCGACAAGATTCTATTGGTTGTACCGGGAATAGCATTTTGCTCATGAATAACCAATGGCACACCTAACAATTTTGCAGCAACTCCTCCAGGGCCTGAAACAAATCCTCCCATACCAAGAATACAGTCAGGCTTACACTCCTGAATAATTTTCTTGGACTCTTTTACCGCTTTATTTATTTTTCCAGGAGCCTCCAACAAGCCCTTTTTCCCCTTTCCTCTAACACCCTGTATATCGACATAAGCAATACTAATACCGGCCGCAGGAACAAGTTCAGACTCAATACCTGCACGGGTACCCATCCAAAAAACAGAGTGCCCTTTACCTATTAATTCTTTTGCGACAGCTAATCCAGGAAAAACATGCCCACCAGTTCCTCCCGCCATAATTAGAAAACGTTTTGAAGCATCACTCATATCGCCCTCCTTGCCCGTTCATTTTGCTTTATCGACACAGCATGTTTACAGTTAATCTCTGAATCAATCCTGGCCAACATCCCCATCATGATGAAAACAACAATAAGACTACTCCCGCCATAACTAAAGAAAGGCAATGTCAGCCCTTTTGTAGGCAAAACGCCAGTATTAACGCCTACATTGATAAATACCTGAGATGCAATAACCAAAGCTATTCCATAAGACAGGTAAGCTGAAAATAACTTTTTATTGATTTCAGCTTTTTTTCCGATCTGGAGTATTTTTGCAATCAATAAAGCAAACAGGGTTATTGTAAAAATACTTCCTACAAAACCCAACTCTTCTGCAAGAATCGCAAAAACAAAATCGGTATGTGCTTCAGGTAAATATAAAAGCTTTTGTATACTGTTCCCCAAACCAAGTCCAAACCATTCTCCCCTACCGAAGGCAATTAATGACTGTGTTAACTGGTAACTGTCACCAAAAGGATCAGCCCACGGATCAAAAAAACCTTCGAGTCTTTTCATACGGTACTCTGATGTATACACCATAAGAAACGCTGCACAAAATGATGACACTACCAATACAAAAAACTGCGTTACTCCTACACCACCTAAAAAAATCATCCCCATACAGGCAATCATCATAACTACTGCAGAACCAAAATCAGGCTCCATCAACAGCAACACAACCAATAAACAGAGCACAGCAACCGGCTTTAAAAAACCACGCCAACGCTCACGCACCTCATCCTGTCTACGAACAAGATAGCCTGCCATATAAACCAGAACACACAACTTGGCCAACTCCGAACTTTGCAAGTTTATCGGACCCAGAGATATCCACCTCGAACTACCTTTTACCTCTTTTCCAATATGAGGAATCAATACCAATATCAATAGAACAATACCTATTAACAAACACACACCACCCATTTGATACCATCGTCTCACAGGCACTAAAAATGTGATCGCTGCAGCTACAATAGCAATAACCATATATATCAGCTGTCTATTAATATGAAAAAAAGGATCGCCATATTTTTCTGCTGAATAGTCTATTGATGCTGAACCCATCATCACCACACCGATACAAGCCAGTAATGAAACAATCACTACCAGGCTTTTATCAATATATCGAATATTAGTTGATGCCTTCATCATCACTACCTTGCCAATGCCTTAACAGCACTAACAAAAGCATCCCCCCTTTCTTCATAGCTACTAAACATATCAAAACTTGCACATGCAGGCGCAAACAATACAACATCGCCTTTCTCTGCATATTTGTACGCATCATTAACTGCAGCAGGCAAATCTTTTGATAAAGAACAAAATTCTGACCCTATAGCTAATTCAATTTTTTTGGCATCTTTACCAATAAGAAAAACTTTTTGGACTTTTTCTCTAACTGCTTTCGCCATGGGCGAGAAATCACTATCCTTATCCAGCCCTCCAGCAATAAGAATCAAATGTCCTTTAGTCTCTTTTCCAGAAAACCCGTTAATTGCTGCAACTGTCGCTCCTACATTGGTAGCCTTGGAATCATTATAAAAATCAACTCCATTATATTGTGCCACCCATTCACAACGATGCCTTAAACCTCTAAAGCTTCTAACTGCATCAAGCATTGGTTCCCATTCAATATTCAGGGATCTTCCTATCGCAAAAGCAGCCATTACATTTGAAATATTGTGTCTGCCTCTAATCTTTAATTCAGATGTAGAAATTAGTCGTTGATCACCAAACACTATCCACTCATCTTTATCGTCATTAACCACGCCAAAATTACCCACTTCTGGCTGCAAAAGACCATAACTAAATCTGCTCACACCCTGATGCATTTCAGCCTTGGTAAGAGGATCATCCAGATTGACAATAATATTTTCAGCACCAATAAATATTTTCTGCTTCGCCTCAAGGTAATCCTGGAAGCTGTTATAACGATCCATATGGTCTTCTGTTACATTCAATATCGCTGCTACTTTCGCAGACAGCGATTTTAAGCGCTCCAGCTGAAAGCTTGAAAGCTCAAGAACATAGACATCAAATACCTCACCTGTCAGCAGTTGATCAAGAACTGGTAAACCTATGTTTCCAGCCATACAAACTTTCTTAAGAGCACTCTTACAAATATCAGCAACAAGCATGGTCACAGTGCTTTTCCCATTTGAACCAGTTATAGCAACAACAGGCCCATCAATCTCATCGACAAACAACTCTATATCACTTGATAGCTCAGCCCCGGATTGCAATGCTTTTTCAATGGCAGGTTCAGTCAATGCCACACCCGGGCTTACAACAAGAAAATCATTTCCACTAAAAAGATCTTCTGAAAACTCTCCGCAATATTTTTCATTCAAAGGAAATTCTTTATCAAACGTTCCCCTGAGCGCCGGATTTTCACGATTATCCACAACACAGAAAGACAAACCTCGATTAGAAAAATATCGCGCACAAGAGAGACCTGTTAGCCCCATGCCAACTATTACTCTACGCTTTTCTGTATCAAGTATCTAAACTTCAACGTTGCCAAACCAATTAACACCAGAATAATAGTAATAATCCAGAACCTAACAATTACTCTAGGTTCTGGCCACCCTTTTAATTCATAGTGATGATGTATAGGTGCCATTCTAAAAACACGCTTTCCTGTCAACTTAAAAGACACCACCTGAACAATTACCGATACGGTTTCAAGTACAAAAATACCACCCATGATGGCAAAAACTATTTCATGGCGCGTAATTACCGCAACCAGACCTAACGCCGCACCTAAAGCCAAGGCACCCACATCACCCATAAATACTTGCGCCGGATATGTGTTAAACCACAAGAAACCCAATCCAGCCCCTGCCAAAGCCCCACAAAAAACAACTAATTCACCTGCACCCGGTATATGACCGATATGCAAATACTCTGCGAAGTAACTATGCCCTGACAAATAAGCGATAACACCCAAGGCTGACCCCACCATAACACTAGGCAAAATAGCCAACCCATCAAGGCCGTCAGTAAGATTCACTGCATTACTCGAACCAACAATAACGAAATAGGTAAATGCTATATATAAAAGCCCCATATCCCAGGCAACATCTTTAAAAAATGGAAGAAATAATTGCGTCTCCGCTGGAACTTCTGCAGTCTGGTATAGAAATATGGCCGCACCCAAACCACCTACAGACTGCCAGAAGTATTTCCACTTCGCCGGTAGTCCTCGAGAATTTTTCTCAACAACTTTACGATAATCATCTACCCAACCAACTGCACCGAATATGAAAGTAACAATTAGTACAAGCCACACATATCGATTACTCAAATCACCCCACAACAAAGTACTTAAACCAACAGCAAACAAAATCAGCGCCCCACCCATTGTTGGCGTACCAGACTTACTCAGATGACTTTCAGGCCCATCATTTCTTACACTCTGCCCAATTTGATGAAACACCAATTTGTTAATCATCCATGGACCACAAATTAACGAAATAACCAAGGCGGTTAAAACCCCTAATATTCCACGCACAGTCAGGTATTGAAACACTTGAAATGCGCCAACATATTCAGAGAGCCAATTTGCGAGTAGTAATAACATATTACTGAATCACCTTCTTCTTGAGTAAACCTACCACTTCTTCCAGTGCGGCAGAACGTGAACCTTTAATTAAAACAACATCATCAGACTTCAATTCTTCAAGAAGATAATCAGTCAATGATTTTTTATCAGTAAAATGCCTGGAAGACTCACCAAAAACATCACTGGCTATTGAACTATCACTTCCACAGGTTAACAGCGCATCAATGGCATTATTTCTGGCATAGGCGCCTACTTCAGCATGAGAGTTGTGACTAGTCTCTCCAAGCTCAGCCATATCACCAAGAACAAGAAAGCGTCTTCCCGGATATTTAGCCAAAACATCTATAGCCGCTTTTACTGAAGCCGGATTGGCATTATAGGTATCATCAATCAGAGTTCCGCCCCATAGTCCATCCAGCTTTTGCAATCTTGATACCACTGGCGTAAAAGCCTCAAGACCGGAAACCACTGTCTCTAATTCTGCTCCTGCTGCGATTGCACATGAAGCAGCACAAAGCGCATTAGCAATATTATGCATACCGGGAACCTGCATATTAACTTCCATAGAATCACCACGATAATTCACGGTAAACATGTTCGAAGTTGATGAAGCTGCGATATCACTTGAATATACATCGGCCGATGTATCTTCAACTGAGTAGGTTAGAAATTTATTTTTCTGCAGCAACTCTCTCCAATTTTCACTATATTGTTCATCAATATTAACAACTGCCTTACCCGACTCCTTTAGATGCGCATAAATTTCTGCTTTTGTTTCTGCAATAATTTCACCGCTGCCAAACCTGCCAATATGTGCTGAACGAACATTGGTTATTACAGAAATATCGGGCTGTGCTATATCCATTAAATATGCGATATCTCCCCGCTGGGCCGCCCCCATCTCAACAACGGCAAATTCACTATCATCTTCTATAGAAAAAACAGTTAACGGAACACCTATTTCATTATTCTGATTACCTTTAGTTGCAGAAACTTTTGCATACTGACTCAAGATACTCACTAACATCTCTTTGGTAGATGTCTTTCCACAACTGCCGGTAATACTGATAATCAAACCGCCAAATTCACCACGATATACTTTGGCTATATCAGCTAACGCCTTAACGCAATTCTTTACTTTTACCTGCGGCAACTGACTATCACAGTATCTTTCCACCAAGGCACCTGAAGCACCAAGACCAAGAGCCTGATCAAGATAATTATGTCCGTCAACATTTTCACCATTGATCGCTACAAACAGACTATCAACATCACTTCTCCGACTGTCTATCGCTACCGAGCGAATTACTGCATCACCACCTCTCAGCAATCCGCCTGTATATTTTTCAATTTCACTCAGTTTCATATTCAACATGGCAGCACCTTTTTATTTTCAAGCGCTGTCTTTAAAACCTGTACATCATCAAATGGATAAACCTTATCACCCATTATCTGCGTTTTTTCATGTCCTT
>CBDUPD010000088.1:0-7758 GCA_965368985.1 uncultured Spongiibacteraceae bacterium
CGCATAGAGACAGGCTCTATGGCTGTTAATGATATTGGTATGATGTATGGTGTTGCCAATGCACCCTTTGGTGGCGTTAAAGAGAGCGGTGTCGGTTCAGTAAATGGCGCTAACGGTTTACGTGCATATACGCACCCTATGCCAATTATTGTTGGTCGTTATGGTGGTTCTGACTCTGGTTATCCTCATGATCAGAAGAAATTTGATCAAATGAAAAAGTTGATGAACTTTATCTGGAAAAACCCTATGGGTAAGGCGATGTTTGGGCCCTGATTTTTAAGGATTCACACAAAATAAAAAGCCGAAGCACTAACTGCTTCGGCTTTTTTGTGTGCAAGATATGCGTGCGCAAGTTCGCGCAAGACAGCTATCCGTCAGCAGTAATCAGGTTGATCAGATCTTCCTGGGCATCTTTGGCCATATCATTTGCTACCTGACATGTGCCAGCATTGGCGTGACCACCACCACCATAGGTTAGGCAGAGTTCACCGACATGTGTATTAGAGCTTCTATTGAGAATAGATTTACCAATAGCAAAAACAGTATTTTGCTGTTTTAAACCCCAAAGAACATGTATTGAGATGTTGGTTTCAGGGTAAAGTGCGTAAATCATAAAGCGATTGCCTGAGTAGATAATCTCTTCATTGCGTAAGTCGAGAACAACAAGATTATCATGTACTGTTGAACATCGTTTCAGTTGTTCTTTAAACAGTGGAGCTTGCTCGTTGTAAAGTTCTACACGTTCAACCACATCAGGTAGCTGTAGAATCTCTTCAATGCTGTGTTCGCGGCAGAAGTCGATGAGCAGCATCATAAGTTGATAGTTAGAGACGGTGAAGTTCCTGAAGCGCCCCAGACCTGTTCTTGAATCCATTAGATAATTAAGTAGCACCCAGCCCTCGGGGTGGAGAATTTCATCTTTACTAAACTGGGCGGCGTCAGCCTTGTCGACAGCTAGCATCATTTCATCAGAGATAGTAGGGAAGCGCTCTTTGCCACCATAATAATCATAAACAACACGGGCCGCTGATGGTGCATCAGGGTCTATGATATGGTTTTCCGGTTCTGCATCTCCACGTCGAATAGTTTCACTGGCATGATGGTCGAAAGATAAATAACAACCGGGAACATAGGGTAAATTGGTTGTGATGTCTCTATCAGTGATTTCGATAATGCCATCTTGCATATCTTTAGGATGCACAAACTTAATATCATCAATCATGTTGAGTTCTTTAAGAAGAACAGCGCAAATCAGGCCATCGAAATCACTTCGAGTAACCAGGCGATATTGTTGATTGTCAGACATCTTGTATCCTCTGATTTTTTATTATTGGTTTAAGGTTGTCATAAAATTAATCTATAAAATAGTTTAGAACGTAATGACAGGAAGTTTTAGTAAAAAAATCACTTTTTTCAAAAAACCTGAATTTATTTGGTGATTTAAGGTTGGGCTTGTCTTTTTATACAAAAAATCGCTGATATTGATATAAAGCTGAGTGTGTTGGTGAGGTATAGAGTCTGAATTTATGACATAAAAAAACCGCCATAAGGCGGTTTTAAAGAGAATGTGGATTGTTAGAAACCATATTTGAAGTGCACGGTCGCATTGTCTCTATCCTGGGTAAGCATTTGGAATTTATCGTCCTTGTCGCCCCAGAAAGCTGTATAACCAGCACCTAATTCTATACCTGAAAGATGTTTAAAGGTTATACCGGTTGCAGTAGTTACCTGGCCATCACGATAGCCTGCATTGAATTGAGAGCCATCAATACCCCAGTTAGCATAAATTGGTACCATAACATCCCAACCGGTGAATACGTTTTGGTACTCGAGCGACCAGAAGATACTTGCACCAAAACCACTTGGTGTATTCTGAACGGATAATCGATCGAAGTTATCACTGTCATTTACGTCATAGCCTTTTTTACCAGGTATTTGCCAGGCAATACCTTCAACAACCATTGATGAGAAATCCCAAAGGTTAATACCCCATAGTGATTTGGGTTCAAAAACCATCAAGCTATTAATATGCAGGTTGATTAATTTAACACGTTGAGGAGAACGAGCAACGTTACCGGTCATAGCAGGTGTGTTGTCACGGTAGGTGATTTCAGCAGCAACGTTGGCATCACCAATAACGGTACTGTATGTGGCACCAACCATCTGAACATTAGGTGCCCACTCAAGTCGATATTTCAAGGTACGCACTTGTGTGTCAGCACTGAATCCAAAAGGCTTAAGGAAGATATTAGATGCTGCATTTGCAAATGCTTCAGCACTTAAGCTCAATAGTGGGCTATCGGCAATCGCAAACATTAATGGGTTTAATATGCTGGTATCGCTGAAAAATAGATCGGGATGAGCAACCAGGTTGCTAATAATGCCACCGATGGTGCCATCTGTTGATGGTATTGAGGCCATAAAGGCTAATAGGGCATTAAGTTGTGGTAGTGACAGGGTAGAGCCAAGGTCGGCAACCCCTAAAAATGGCCTGCCTTCAGCGCCACCTTCTGTACCACCTGGACCATAGGTTGCTGCATATTGTTCGGGGTCTGCTATTTGTATAAGAAGGTCGATAACAGGAGCAAAGGTTACAACAACATCAAGGGGTAAAACCCAGTTCGGGATTTTTTCATGATAGTTAACATAGTACAGGCTGGCTTCGTCACCAGATTCAAGGAAGAAGTTCAATGCAATACCAAACTGGCCTTCGTCACCCGGCTTGTCTTCTTTCAGTTTGTAAGGCACCAGAGAGCGACAGGTGTGGTCTCTATTGGCGTCGGCCGGGCAGCTAGTTGGCATGTATTGGAGTAGGCGATCTAGTTGTGTATTTTGTTCATCCCAAGGGTCAGGGTTCTCAGCAGTGGGCTCTACATATTGATACTGCCCATTCACCAGAGGTGGCTTAATTTTGCCATCATTGGCGGTAAGGTCTGCACCAAGAATGCTTTTCTCTTGGCCTGAAACAAACATAAAAGTGTTGCCACCAGGTCCGATGGAGTCAAATTCACTGAAATAGGAGCTGGATGGGTCAATAAATGCCGGATTCCACTCGTATTGATAGTAGGCTTCCAGGCCTATCATGTCGTTGATTGCAGTTTGAATAAATATTGCGCCGGTGGGTAGAAACAGTTCCTTGATTTCAAGGCCGGGCTGGTTACGAATATGCGCATCAACATGGTTAATTGCTGTAGCCAGACCACCACCTGATAGTAATGCTTCACCCCAACTGATTACCTGTCGACCAACACGTAGTGATAATTCCCTGTCATCAGGAAGGGCGATAGTGGTGTAGACAAAGGCATCCAGCATTCGACTTCCGGCTTCAGAATAGTCTTTTGCAGCAGGGTTAAATTTCCCAAAACTTGTATTGTGGCCGCCATTGTCGCCAAAAATAGGGTTGGCGTTGTTTTCATCCCAGGCTTGCTGATCCATGTCTGTATCTTGGCCGTATATAAAGTTATGCCACATCTTGCCACGTAAAAAGATACCCCAATCACCAAAGTTGAAGTCTGCCTCTGAAAGTACACTTAGACGTTGGGAGGTGAAGCCCTGGTCAAAGTTGTTGTTGCCATCGTTACTGTTAAGAACAAAGGCGTTATCGATAATAGTCGCGAGGTTTTCCAGATCGCCAGCACTTCCATCGGAGCCATCAGAAATTGAGCTTTTTCTGGCCTGGGTGCGATATTGAATGCCTGCAGTAAAAACGGTATCCCATTCGAGATTAAAGCTTTCGAATTCGTAGGAACGAGCGTGAGTATTCACGCTAGCTAATATTGCTGGAACGCAAGCAATAGAAATAAAGAGTTTTTTGTAATTCAGCACGGCCTTGGCTTCCAACTTTTATTTTATTGTTATCATGGCTATAAAAGTAAAACGTATCCACGCATCATGCTGAAAACAAAAGCAAAAAGCAACTGTTTATATTGTCAAATTAAAAGAAATACACGATCGTTATAACCAAATAGATTGAATTGGGATGCGCGGTCTGTTGTGACTGATTATAAGGGGTTGTTCAGGGTTAGTATGAGCGCTCTTGTTGCATTTGAAAGTGTTCTTGATTCGTGATGAATGTAGCCGAGATTTCTTGAGATCTGTTGGGTGTTGACGTGGAGTCCCCGTAGTTTTTTATCAAGCATGGTACGGGGGAGTACTGCCCAGCCAAGACCAATGCTTACCATCATTTTTATGGTTTCCAGGTAGTTGGTTTCTATGTGGTAAGTGATGTTCTCGTTCTCCTGCTTGAATAAATTTTGTACAAGTTGCCCTGTGTAAGTGTTAGTGCCGGGTAGTATGGCGTGGTGTGTTGAGAGGTCTTGTAGTGACAGGGCTCGTTTTTCGTTGATTTGGGCTAGTGGGTGGTTACCGCTGACGACAAAGGTGAGAGGGTCTTTCCAGATAATCTCTTGGGAGATATTGGGTACTGCTGTTGGTGCGAGTGTGGCCAGGGCGATTTCAAGTTCGCCGCTTTGAATTAATTGATAGGCTTTTTCTGAGTCGACAAAATTAATGTTTAGCTGGACGTTCGGGTAGGCACGTGAAAATTCTTCAAGATACGGAGGTAGGCGGTGTAATCCGATATGGTGGCTGACCCCCAGTTTTAATGTGCCTTCAATATTCTGGTTAAGGTTTTGAATGGCGGTTTTGCAGTCGTCCATAGCGGTCAGAATGTCTTTGGAGCGTTCAAGGAGTATCATTCCGCTGTGGGTTAATTGAACTTCTTTGCCGATGCGGTCGAATAGTGAGGTTTCCAGTGATTCTTCGAGACTGGCTATCCGTTTGGATATAGCCGGTTGAGTTACATAGAGTTTTTCTGCGGCTCTGGAGAATGAGCCTTCTTCAGCGATGCGCATAAATGTCTCGAGAGCGACTCTATTCATTTGTATTCCATAAAGTTATCGAAATCATAAAAATAATGAATTTGTTTTATTCTACTGTAGCGCATAACATGCGCTCAATAAAGCTTTGATGTAATAAATGAAGCCCGGTTCGTTTTAGATGTTGAAATTAATAAAGAGTTAAAGAGTAGCAGCAATGACAGGAAAAACTTTATACGACAAGTTGTGGGAGAGTCATATCGTTAAGGTGCGAGATGATGGTACTGCTTTGATCTATATCGATCGGCAGTTAATTCATGAGGTGACATCGCCTCAGGCTTTTGAGGGGCTGCGTTTGGCGAATCGTAAGCCATGGCGTATCGATGCTAATCTGGCTACACCTGATCATAATGTGCCTACAACTATAAAAGAGCGGGCTCAGGGTATTGCCGGTATTGAAGATTCGGTCTCGAAAATTCAGGTGCAGACTTTACATGATAACTGTCAGGCGTTTGGTCTGACAGAGTTTGAGATTAATGACAGGCGCCAGGGTATTGTACATGTTGTTGGGCCGGAGCAAGGGGCAACATTGCCTGGAATGACCGTGGTTTGCGGGGATTCTCATACGTCGACTCATGGCGCGCTTGGGGCGTTGGCTCATGGTATTGGTACGTCTGAGGTTGAGCATGTGATGGCAACCCAGTGTTTGATTCAGAAAAAAATGAAAAACATGCTTGTGAGAGTTGATGGGAAGTTGCAGGCAGGTGTGACAGCCAAAGATGTAGTGTTGGCGATTATTGGCAAGATTGGTACAGCGGGTGGTACCGGGTGTGCTATTGAGTTTGGTGGTGATGTGATTCGGTCAATGTCAGTAGAGGGCAGAATGACTGTTTGTAATATGGCAATAGAAGCTGGTGCGCGTGCAGGGATGGTATCTGTTGATGATATTACTCTTGAGTATGTAAAAGGCAGGCCATTTGCGCCAACAGCAGAAAGCTGGGATATGGCGGAAAAGGCCTGGAGGGAGTTGGTGTCTGATGAGGATGCGCATTTTGATGAGATTGTTGTTTTGCAAGGAGCTGACATCAAGCCACAGGTAACCTGGGGGACTTCTCCTGAAATGGTATTGCCCTTTGATGCTTTTGTTCCAAATCCTGAAGATGAGACTGATGAGGTTAAAAAATCTGATATAGAGCGTGCGCTTGATTACATGGGTTTAAAGCCTGGTCAAGCGATTACTGATATTCAGCTTGATAAAGTATTTATAGGTTCTTGTACTAATAGTCGTATTGAAGATTTGCGTGCGGCAGCGGCAGTTGTGAAGGGTAAGAAAGTAGCTTCAACTATCAAGGAGGCTATTGTTGTGCCGGGTTCTGGTTTGGTGCAGAGGCAGGCGGTAGAAGAGGGACTTGATAAGGTTTTTATTGAGGCTGGTCTTGAGTGGCGAGAGCCGGGCTGTTCAATGTGTCTTGCAATGAATGCTGATAAATTGGGGGCAGGTGAGCATTGTGCATCAACCTCAAATCGTAATTTTGAGGGGCGGCAGGGTTTTGGTGGTAGAACACATTTGGTGAGTCCGGCAATGGCTGCTGCGGCAGCGATTAACGGTTTTTTCGTTGATGTGCGTGAATTGGCGGGGGATAAATAATGGATAAATTTACATTGTTGGATGGTTTAGTGGCTCCAATGGATCGAGCCAATATTGATACCGATATGATTATTCCCAAGCAATTTCTTAAGTCTATCAAGAGAAGTGGTTTTGGTCCTAACTTGTTTGATGAGTTGCGCTATCTTGATGAGGGGCAGCCTGATCAGGATGTTTCCGGTAGGCCGCTAAATAAAGATTTTATACTGAATCAGTCGCGTTATCATTCTGCTGAAATATTGATTGCGCGCAGTAATTTTGGTTGTGGTTCCAGTCGTGAGCATGCGCCATGGGCGTTGCTTGATTATGGCTTTCGGTGTGTGATTGCTTCAAGTTTTGCTGATATTTTCTTTAATAACTGCTTTAAAAATGGAATTTTGCCGATTGTTCTGTCTGAGGGCGAGATTGAGCAGTTGTTTCATGAGTGTTATACCTATGAGGGCTATCGTATTGCGGTTAATCTTGAAAAGCAGGTATTAAAAACATCGGCGGGAAATGAATTTTCTTTTGAGGTTGATGAATTTAGAAAGCACTGTTTGTTGAATGGCCTGGATGATATCGGTTTGACTCTGGAAGATGCCGACAGTATTCGTGAATACGAAAAACAATGGCGAGAAAAGTCGCCCTGGTTATTTGATGTGTTAAGTTCTAAAGGTGTGGAATAGTTATTATGTCTAGAAATATATTGATTTTGCCGGGCGATGGTATTGGTCCTGAAGTAATGACCGAGGCGGAAAAGGTTTTGCGTTTTGTTGGAGAAAAATTTGACCTTGGGTTGAATCTGGAGCAAGCCTTGATAGGTGGTTGCGCTATTGATGAGGTTGGCGTGCCTCTGCCTGATGAGACTCTTGAAAAGGCCAAGGCCAGTGATGCAATATTGTTGGGGGCTGTTGGTGGGCCAAAATGGGATGGGCTGGATATGTCTATTCGCCCGGAAAAAGGGTTGTTAGGTATTCGTTCGCAGTTGGATCTTTTTGGCAATTTGCGCCCGGCTATTTTGTATCCGCAGTTGGCTGATAGTTCTTCGCTAAAGCCTGAGATAGTTTCAGGTCTTGATATTGTTATTGTTCGCGAGTTAACGGGTGGTATCTATTTTGGTCAGCCAAGAGGTATTCGTACCAATGATGCAGGTGAAAGAGAGGGGTTTAATACTTATCGTTATTCCGAGTCTGAAATCAGACGAATAGCTAAGGTGGCTTTTGATCTTGCTATGAAGCGGGGTAAGCGTATTTGTTCTGTTGATAAGGCGAATGTGTTAGAAGTTACCGTGTTGTGGCGTGAGATTATGGAAGAAGT
>CBDUPD010000089.1:0-7751 GCA_965368985.1 uncultured Spongiibacteraceae bacterium
CATGCCCCTAACAAGAATTGCAAGATAACAGGCCTTAAGGGGAGGCGGCCATGATGCTGGTTTAGTCGCTGAATAACATGACTGATCCCCATGCCGGGTACGCGTTTGATTATAAATTGTAAAACGAGCCCAAGGCTGAGGGCGCCGTATATAGGGAGAGCTAATCTTGCGCCTGCAGAGAGTGATTCGAAATCTTCATGCCCTCCAGCCAGTGTGAGTGCACCGGGTACTTCAATCATTATGCGAAAAGCCTGAATGACAATGCCTGATAGCAGGCCGGTGAGAATTCCTAGTAAGGATAATGGTAGCAGGGCGTTTTCATTAGCCAGGCGCTGACGGAAGCTTTTAATGAAAGCTGTCAGGGTGCGATGAAAACTTTTTTGTTCTTCCTGTGTCACGATTTCTTGATTAGTTATCAGTTAGGTTTAGTTGTATGGCTGCAGATATTGATAGTACAGTATATGGACTATGATAATGGGAAAGTGGATAGAATGCCTTATCAATCATGTAAAAAATCAGTTTGTTAGGGAGATTTGATGTTTTTTTTATCTTATTGCCGTTATCGTCTGATAGATGGGGCAAAATAAGCGTTATACTATCCGCTCTAGTGTTGTTTTTCTTTTAAAGAGGTTTCAAGTGATTAAGGTAGGCATAGTCGGTGGTACAGGATATACCGGCGTTGAATTGTTGCGCATTCTGGTGAATCACCCTGAAGTGGAATTGGCAGTTATTACATCGCGGTCTGACGTGGGTGTAAAAGTGGCTGATATGTTCCCCAGTCTTAGGGGATATGTTGCTCTCGATTTTGTTGAACCCGATACTAAAACACTCTCTGCTTGTGATGTTGTGTTTTTTGCTACGCCTCATGCGGTAGCTATGCACAGTATGCGAGAGTTGTTGGAGAATGATGTTCGCGTAATTGACTTGTCTGCAGACTTTCGGGTGAAAGATGTACCTTTATGGGAAAAATGGTATGGCTGTGAACATGTTTGCCCTGAGTGGGTTGAGCGGGCTGTCTATGGGTTGCCTGAAATTAATCGTGAGCAAATGAAAAGTGCTCAGCTCATTGCAGCTCCCGGGTGTTATCCAACTGCTGTGCAGTTGGGCTTTTTGCCATTGATAGAAAAAGGTTTGGTGTCGCTTGATAATCTGATTGCTAATGCTGTATCAGGTGTGAGTGGCGCCGGTAAGGCTGCCAAGGTTGATAGTTTATACGCTGAAGTCAATGATAGTTTTAAAGCCTATGCAGTTTCTGGTCATCGTCATTTGCCTGAGATTGAGCAAGGTTTGCAGTTAGTGGCCCAGTCTGACGTCTCTCTAACTTTTGTGCCACACCTTGTACCGATGACTCGGGGTATTCATGCAACATTATATGCACAGCTAAAAGTAGACACGGCTCTTGATATACAAGCATTGTATAAAGAGCGTTTCGCAGCTGAGCCTTTTGTAGATGTGCTGCCTAAAGGTATGTTTCCGCAAACGCGCAGTGTAAAAGGTTCTAATCACTGTCGTATTGCTGTAGAGCGTCCTCAAGGGAGAGATCAAATAGTGATTATGTCTGTTATTGATAATCTTGTTAAAGGAGCGTCGGGACAGGCTGTTCAGGCAATGAATATTATGTTTGGTTTTGATGAGTTGTCAGGGCTGCAAATTGTTCCCCTGTCTCCTTAATCTGATGGGTGGCTTACACATTTTACAATGGTAGAAAAAATCAGAGACTTTGTTCAGCAACATTATCAATTAATGATATTGATGTTGTTTGCTTTCTTTTTAGCCTTGTTGGTAACAGGAGGTATTTATGTGCAAACGGATATGCAACTTGCTGAGGTTGCTAAGCAGCAAGAGCTTCTAAAAGAAGAAAAAAAAGCTGTGCTGCGTAAGCTGGCGGCTGTTGAGGTTGAAGCAAGTACATTACGTAATTCCCAGTTGGCGATGCGTCAGACTATTGAGAAGTTACAGAGCGAGGTAGCTGAACAAGATAAGGCGCTTGATTTCTATCGGCAGTTAATGACTGCTGATGGCAGTAAGAAAGGTCTTGAGTTAAATAGTTATTTGCTGAAACAGCTTGATGAGCCTAATCTGTTTTTTTACCGGTTTACTTTTGTGCAATATGCCAAAAAACATTTGGCTTTAAAGGCTGATTTGTCTATAACAGTTGAAGGTGAGCATTTATCAGAAAAAACCAGTTATGATTTTCGTAAACTGGTAGCTACAAATGATAACCAGTTTGGTAAATTGCGTTTTAAATATTTTCAGGTCGTTGAGGGTCATATAAAGTTGCCTGAAGGCTTTGTGCCTGAGCAATTAATTATTGATGCTCAGTTAAATACTAAAAAACCCAAAGCTTGGCAGCGTAAGCTGAGCTGGGCTGTAGAGGAATCATGATATGTTTGGAAAAGATAAAGATAAAAACAATGATAAGTCATCGGAATTTGAGAAGCCGCCTACTTCGTTTAATAACCCGGTTTCATCTGTTATTCCCAAACCTGCCGGTAAAGATGCAAAATCGTCAAAATCGTCATCAACAACTTTGATTGCTCGCGATACTGAATTGTTTGGAGATATCAAATTTTCAGGCAATCTTGAGATTGAAGGTCACATAGTGGGTAATATTACTGCTAATCCTGGTTCTGAAGCTGCAGTTCGTGTATTGGAAAATGGACAGGTTGAAGGTGATGTTCATGTGCCTAAAGTAGTGATTAATGGTGATATTAAAGGCACTGTACATGCTACTAATCTTGAGTTGGCTGCCAAGGCTAAAATTGAAGGTGATGTTCATTATGAGTCGCTGGAGATGGTAAAAGGTGCGCAGGTAAATGGCAGTCTGGTTTATGCTGAAAATGGTGTTGCTACCCGCCCACAAAAAACTTCATGACCATTTGTTTATCTAGCTTTGGTTGACTCTGGAGGTATCTGGGTCAATAATAACCTAGTAAGATACTCGGATTTAGTTGTGAGATACATTTATCATGTCAGTTGCTGAAACATATGAACCAAGCCCTTTAACTTTTACTGATCGTGCGGCCGCTAAAGTCAGTGAATTGGTTGCCGAAGAAGGAAATGATGACCTGAAACTCAGGGTATTTGTAACCGGTGGCGGTTGTTCCGGCTTCCAGTACGGTTTTACCTTTGATGAGCTGGTGGCTGATGATGATGCCGAGATTGAAAATGGCGGTGTTACTTTGTTGGTTGACTCTATGAGCTACCAATATCTTGTTGGTGGCACAGTTGATTACACTGAAGGGCTTGAGGGCTCTAAATTTGTTGTTAATAACCCGAATGCAGAAACAACTTGTGGTTGTGGTTCTTCCTTCTCCATTTAAAGTTTTTGTTTCTTTGCTGGTTGCGTTACTTTGCTCAGCCAGTACTACCTTCTTATATGCAGAATCCCGGTATATTCCTGTTTCTGCAAATCAACAGCAAAAATATCTGGCTAAAATTGAGTTAAATACTGCAGAAGAGTTATCAACAATTCTTCTGCAGATTGATCAGTGGTCAGGTAAGCAGAAATCTGTTGATCACCCTATTGTTATCATCCTTCACGGCCCTGAAGCCAAAACGTTACTTCTGGAGAATTATTCAAGAAACCAGTCTATTGTCGATCTTGCACAATCACTCGAAGAAAAAAATATTGTTCGAATTCGGGTATGCAGAACCTGGATGAGATTTAATGATTATACTAAAGGTGATTTTGCATCATTTATAGATACGATTCCTTATGCGCCTTCAGAGATCGAGCGTTTGATGAAAGACGAAAATTATACCTATTTCTAATGTTGCTTAAGACTTGTAGTAAATTCCTCCCAATATTCTTTTTCCTATAGCGCCGGTTGCTTCGGGGACGTTGCCTGTTTGGTGGTTAACAGTTTGTTTGGCAAGCCAGGCAAAGGCTGTTGCTTCAACCCATTCGGGTGAAATACCCAGTTTCTCTGTGTTGTATGTGGCTTTGCCGCTTAGTTCGGTAATGCGTTCGACCAGTTTTAAATTAAGCGCACCACCTCCGCATAAATAAAGCGCATTAGTCTCTGCAGGAATATTATCGCAAATTGACTGGGTTGTTAGTTCAAGTAACGTGGCTTGTACATCTTCAGGTTGTATCTTGGAAATGTTGAACTGCTCCAGCCAGTGAGTATCAAATAATTCCCGGCCTGTGGATTTTGGAGGAGGTTTTTGAAAAAAAGCTTCGGATAGCATTTCTTTAAGTAGTTGGTTGTTTATCTGTCCAGACGCTGCCCATTCACCATTTTTATCGTGTAGATTGCCGGTATTATGCATACACCAATAATCCATAAGTACATTGCCTGGCCCTGTATCAAAGCCGCTACTTTGTGAGCTGTTAAATAAAAGAGAGATATTGGCCATGCCGCCAATATTTATGATTGCCCGGTTTTCATCGTGGCTGCTAAAGATTGCCTGATGAAAGGCTGGTACTAATGGGGCGCCTTGGCCACTGGCAGCAATGTCTCGGCGTCTAAAGTCGGCAACAACATCAATGCCTGTTTTTTCGCTGATAGTATTAGGGTCGCCAACTTGCAGGCTGTAACCATATTCACCTTCTGGAGCGTGCCTTAATGTTTGTCCATGGCTGCCAATGGCAGTTATCCGGTCTGCCGAAATACCTGACTTTTTCAGTAGTTGTATTACTGCTTCGCTAAATAATATTGCCATTTTTTTATCGAGAACAAGGCTGCGAGCCAGTTCGTTTGAGCAAGGATTGCTCAGGGCGCGTATTTCATCTCTGATATCTGCAGGCATTTCCAGTTCGATGTTTTCGATAAGCTCAACGCCATTAGAGAAGTTGGCTATGACAGCATCAATAGCATCAAGGCTGGTGCCAGACATTAAGCCTATATAAAGTGCTTGCTCGCCCATTGGTATTTATCCATTAATGCTTATTCATTGATTTTAGCTGTTGTTGCTGGCTAATTGGAGATTATTGTATTGTAGTTTTAAATATTTTATTTGCTCGTCAAATCGGGCTTTTTCTGCTTTGGGTACAGGTTCAGCTGATGGCAGTTTGTTAAATACTGTTCTAGGATTTCGGTGTACACCATTTACCAAAAATTCATAGTGTAGATGAGGGCCAGTAGCGTATCCAGTGGAGCCTAGTGTGCCAATAACGGTTCGTTGTTTTACTTTTTGCCCTGTCTTGACATAACGCTTGTCCAGATGCAGGTACTTGGTAATGTACTGTGCTCCGTGTTTGATAAATACATAGTTACCATTGGCTTTGCTGTATCCCGCTCTGGATACTCTGCCATCACCGACTGAGAAAACAGGTGTTCCTCTTGGCGCTGCATAATCAATGCCGCGGTGAGCTTTTATCTTTTTATGTATCGGGTGCTTTCTTCGTAAATTAAAACTGGAGCTGATGCGGGTGAAATCTACCGGGGCGCGTAAGAAGGGCTTGCTCATGCTGATGCCTTCCGGGTTGAAATAGCCGCTGCGACCATCTTCAAATTCATAACGGTAGGCGGTAAAGGTTTCCCCTTGATTGGTGTAACTTGCTGCAAGCAGTTTGCCGTTGCCAATTTTTTCTCCGTTGATAAACTTTTCTTCATACAAAATGTCAAAACTATCACCTTTGCGGGGGTCAAATACAAAATCGATAACGCCACTGAAAACATTGGCAAATTGCATGATCATACCTTGGGGGATGCCAGCCTTTTGGCCAGCTAAAAACAGGGAGTCGTCAATAGTGGCATGTTTATAGGCTAGTTCAATATCGGCTTGCTTGGCGATATGTTCAATAAAAAAGCTGCCGCTATCCATACGGGTAATATCAATTTGTTCCAGCTTTGAGGGTATGTATTGTAAGGCTTGTAGCTCGTTTGTTTCGTTAAAGGCAAAGCGAAATCTATGACCTTCAAAAATTTTAGTTAATTGCTCGGCGCGACTGCTGCTGGTCATGATTTTGTGCAGCGTTGATGCTGATACGCCTACCCTTTTGAATATCTTTGAAAGGTTGTCGCCATTTTGTACTTTTTCTTCACGCCAATGCCATTGTTCACTAATTGACTTATCTTCAATGGTGTCTGTTGGGTTGCTGATTTCTTCGAGGGGTAATTCCAGTGGTATGATCTGGCGTTCGGACATGCTATCTAGCATCAATTGGCTAAAAGCCAGCAACAGGAATAGCCCACTAAGTAATATCAAGTGCGGACGTGGGAAAAATTTTAAGCTGAGCCTGATTTCTTCAGTTTTTTTCATTATATAGAGGAAATAAAAATCCAAATTTATTATATCAGAGCTTTTGGCTCGCAACTTGTAATTTAGTGTTTTTGGTGTATTGTTCAGCCTCTTTTTTTCTAAATGTTATGTAGGACGATTTTAAGATGAGTTCGGCAAGTGATTTTTTGCAGGATCTTGATCAGCGTGGATTAATTCAACAGCAAACCGGTGATGGTGAGTTGGTTAAGCATCTGGAGCAATCGCGTACTGTTTATTGTGGTTTTGATCCTACTGCAGATAGTCTGCATATAGGTAGTTTAGTGCCATTATTGGCTTTGCGTCGTTTTCAGAATGCGGGGCATAAACCGATAGCTCTGGTTGGAGGTGCAACTGGACTGATTGGTGATCCCAGTTTCAAGGCTCAAGAACGCAAGTTGAATACACCTGATATTGTGGCGGATTGGGTTGAGCGCTTAAAGGCACAGGTTGAGCGGTTTATAGATTTTGAGTCGGGTGATAGATCAGCTGAGGTTGTTAATAATCTTGATTGGGTAGGGAAAATGAATGTGCTCGACTTCTTGCGAGATGTAGGTAAGCATTTTGCTGTTAATAGTATGATACATAAAGAGTCGGTTAAGCAGCGACTGGATCGCGAAGGGGAGGGTATCTCTTTTACCGAGTTTACTTATCTGTTGCTGCAATCTTGTGACTTTGCAGAGCTCTATAAGCGTAATGAGTGTACGGTACAAATTGGTGGTTCAGATCAGTGGGGTAATATTACTGGTGGTATTGAGTTAACCCGTCGTTCACACAGGGCGCAGGTATTTGGTTTAACCTTGCCGCTAGTTACCAAGTCTGATGGTTCCAAATTTGGTAAGACGGAATCGGGTACTATCTGGTTAGATCCGAAGAAAACCTCTCCTTATGCTTTTTACCAGTTTTGGATGAATACGGCAGATGCTGATACTTACAAGTTTTTGAAATATTTCACATTTCTCTCGGTGGATGAAATTGATGCAATTGAAAAAGCTGATCAGGAGCGAGAGGGGCGACCAGAAGGGCAGTCAATATTAGCGAAAGAGGTGACTACTCTGGTTCATGGTGATGCCGGGTTTGAAGCAGCTGAAAGAATTACAGCGGCATTGTTTTCTGGTGATCATGAGCAGCTGTCGCAAGATGACTATAAACAGTTGCAGCTAGATGGCTTGCCTTCATCCAGATTAGAGGCGGATCAGTTGAAAGAGCTATCCCTTGTTCAGTTGTTAACAGATGCGGGCATGGCTAATTCTGGCAAGCAGATTAAAGATGCCCTTGGGCGAGATGCTGTCTTTGTGAATGGGCAGAGTAAGTCAATGGAAGACAATATGAGGCTTGAAGAAATTTTTACAGCCTTTAAAGCTCTCTATGGTAACTATCATCTGGTTAAGCTTGGTAAGAAAAAGTATCACCTTTTTTATCATGATTAATGGTTTTTGTTCGTTAATTAGTCAGTAAACAGTTTTCTGTAAAATAAATGCAACAAAGCGCTAAATAGCGCTTGCGTCACAGGCGCTGATGCCTATAATGCGCCTCTCCTTTTC
>CBDUPD010000090.1:0-7734 GCA_965368985.1 uncultured Spongiibacteraceae bacterium
TGTGCCATACCAGTAATAAGACAATGCAGCGATAGAGTTAGGTTGGCTGTTCAAATCACCTGATATAACCATAGGCGTAATACTGCCCTGAGATTCTCCGTCCCAGCTAAAGCTATTTCCGTTTTCAGAAATTATTTCCTGATCTTCCTCACTCAAATCAAAGTTCTCAACTGCACCCTCTTCTTGCTGTTGAGATTCTTCAACATCATCTTCAGCATCAGGGTCATTTGGCTCTTCATCATCTTCTTTTAATTCTAACGATGCTGGCGGTGCTTCAAAATCGAGATCCAGCTCCTGATTCATAGAATCAAGATCTCTTATTTCTGCAAGCGTTGGTAACTCCTCGAGACTTTTCAAGTTAAAATAATCAAGAAACTCTTTGGTTGTGGCATACATTGCAGGGCGACCCGGTACGTCACGATGGCCTACCACTTTTACCCAGTCTCTTTCCATTAAGCCCTTGATGATATGACTACTAACAGCAACACCACGAATTTGCTCAATATCACCACGGGTTATTGGTTGGCGATAGGCAACAAGAGATAATGTCTCTAATAAAGCACGGGAATATTTCTGTGGTTTCTCTTCCCACAACCTGCCAACCCATGTTGCAAGATCCTGACGAACCTGAAATCGCCAACCGCTAGCCACTTCAAGCAACTCATATCCACGTTCTTGACAATCGGTTTGTATATCCTCGAAAGCCGCCTCAAATTCAGCTTTACCAGGCTTGTCTTCCTCGTCAAACAATAGCTGTAATTGAGCAATAGAGAGCGGCTTTCCTGCAGCCATTAGTGCTGCTTCAACGATCTTTCTTAATAATTCCGGTGTGATACTCATGATGACTTTGCTTTTACATGTATGGGTCCAAACGCATCGGTTTGAACAATTTCAACTAAAGATTCTTTTACCAGTTCCATGACTGCCAGAAAAGTGACTACAACACCTAAACGGCCTTCCTCTATAGTAAACAGCGAAACAAAAGGAACAAAATGGTGCCCTTGCAATTTACCCAACACTTGCGACATACGCTCACGGGTAGAGAGTTTCTCTCTCTGGATCATATGACTTTCAAACATTTCAGCACGCTTTAAAACCGCACCAAGAGCGAGCAATAACTCTTTCATTTCCACATCAGGCAATGGTCGTTCTCTGTTAAGATCAGGGGGATTAACACTTGCCTGATAAACATCCCGCCCCATACGAGGTATCTCATCAATATCTTCTGCTGCCCGCTTGAATCGCTCATACTCCTGCAATCGACGAATTAATGCAGCTCTTGGATCTTCCTCTTCATCTTCATCCATCACAACGCGTGGTAACAACATTCGCGATTTAATTTCAGTAAGCATGGCTGCCATTACCAGATACTCTGCTGCCAACTCAAACTGCATGGCATCCATCATCTCTACATACTCAACATATTGTTTGGTAATTGAAGAAACATCAATTTCAAGAATATCAATATTCTGGCGTTTAATCAGATATAACAGCAGGTCAAGAGGCCCTTCAAATGCCTCAAGGAATACCTGTAAAGCTGATGGCGGAATATAAAGATCTTTCGGAATTTCTGTTATTGGCTGCCCATCGACAATAGCAAAGGGCATTTCTTCCTGCTGATTCCCAATTTTTGCTGATTCACCACTGCCTTGCACTTCCCCTTCTTCTACAGGAGGTTCTTCAACAACAGCTTCATTTTCTATTTCTTCGTTGATCATTCTATTGGGTTACTTTGAGTGAACACTCGATTATATATTTATTCTTATTGATTATCACGACGTTTGGAAAGCCGATGAATCACCTAATCCTTCACGAACCACATTGGGGTATTCATCAAATAACTCAACCACCGTTGTAGGCTCCATACCACAATAACCACCATCAATAATAAGATCAACCTGATGCTCCAGCGCATCACGAATTTCATATGGATCAACCATTGGCATAGACTCTCCCGGCATAATCAGTGAAACACTCATTAAAGGTGCACCAAGTTTTTCGAGTAATGCCATCGCAATCGCATTATCTGGCACCCTCAAGCCTATTGTTTTACGCTTTGCCTGCATTAACCGCTTGGGTACTTCTGCTGTTGCCTTAAGAATGAAGGTAAATCCACCCGGTGTATTCTGCTTTAACAATCGATAATTACTGTTATCAACTTTTGCATAAGTGCCTATTTCAGATAGATCACGACAAACAAGTGTAAAGTTATGCTTATCATCCAGTTTTCTGATTATTCTGATACGCTCAAGTGCATGTTT
Source organism: uncultured Spongiibacteraceae bacterium (assembly GCA_965368985.1). Classification (GTDB taxonomy): domain Bacteria; phylum Pseudomonadota; class Gammaproteobacteria; order Pseudomonadales; family DT-91; genus CAZTZY01. The sequence continues at coordinate 2,262 of CBDUPD010000090.1, forward strand.
TTCACCCAACGCACAGCCAAGGGCATAACCTGAGTCTGTGGGATAGACAATAACGCCACCTTTCTCAATTATTTCAACCACTTGCTTAATTAAACGGTCTTGAGGGTTTTCTGCATGAATTTGAAAAAATTGACTCATTCTCTTTTATTACTTTTCGCTTATATCTAATGATGTAATTTCAGTATTGGTAAAAAGTGACCACACCGGTGTTATTTCTTCAGGCAGCGGCTCTATACCACCAATTTTTGACCAGGACCAATCCGGGCTATGAAAATCTGACCCCCCGGAGCCTGCCAAACTCTGCTCTATGACATACTGGGCCAACCTTTGCTTCACATCAGGCTGAGCCTGCTGCCCCAACACCTCAACAGCATCTCCTCCAGCCTCTTTAAAAACAGAGATTAGGCGCTTAAGTTTACTAAAAGTCAGCTTATACTGTAATGGATGTGCCAATACCGCGACCCCACCAGATTTTTTTATCCAGTTAATGGCCTCAAACATATCTGGCCAACCAGACTTCACATCCCCTATTTTGCCACTACCTAACCACTTATCAAAAGCCTTATTAACGCTATCTACATAGCCTTGCTCTACAAGATACTCAGCAAAATGGGGCCTACCCACTTGCCCACGGTCAGGACAAAATTTTAATGCACCTTGTAAAGTGTTCGGCATCCCTTTTTTTGCCAGGCGCTCATCAATAATAATAGAGCGCTCTTCACGCACCCGACGTTGATTTTCAACTGCTGCAATCATATCAGGATGATCCGGGATAAAATCAAGGCCAACTATATGAATAGCAAGCCCTGACCAGACAGATGATAATTCAATACCTGAAATCAGTCGAAACGGTTGTTTGGTAGCGGCAACTGCTTGATATCCTTCAATTGTGTCATGATCAGTTAAAGCAAAAATGTCGACTTTACTCTCTGCAGCCAACGCCAAAACTGCTTCGGGAGACAACTTTCCATCAGAAGCTGTTGAATGAGAGTGCAAATCGAATTTCATATCCGGTATTATATGGCGCTTTCCTCAAACAGACATAGTACTTTCACATGCAACAAATTGTTGAGCTCATCCCCATAGCACTTTTTTTTATCGTCTACTCACTGGATGGCGATAGCTGGCAAATAAGCAGCTACACACTGGAGTTTAATGGCATTTATACAGCGACTGCCATTTTGATGATCGCCACTGTTATTCAGGTATTACTCACCTGGCTGATTACCAAAAAGGTAGAAAAGCGCCTATTGCTACTTCTTGCTGTCATTATTGTAACAGGCAGCTTAACGCTTATTCTTCAAAACAAGATTTTTATTCAATGGAAGCCGACTATATTTAACTGGGTATTAGCCGTGGTATTTATTGCCAGTCAATATATTGGTGAAAAGAAAACCCTTATGGAGCGTATGCTTGGCAGCCAAATGAGCCTACCCGGCAACATATGGAAACGCTTAAGCAATGTGTGGGTCATTTATTTCATCATCGTTGGCATACTTAATCTTATTGTAGCTTATGAGTTTAGTGAGTCTTTCTGGGTCAGCTACAAGCTGTATAGCTCAATAGGATTTACTATTCTCATTTCACTATTAACAGCATTTATGATCTCACCCTACTTAACAGAAGATTCTGCCAAGGAACAATAACAATGCTTTATGCAATTATCAGTCAAGATATTGAAAACAGTCTGGAAAAAAGACTCTCCGTAAGACCGGACCACCTGGCTCGTCTGGAAGATTTAAAACAGCAAGGTCGATTAATTCTCGCAGGGCCTCATCCTGCCATTGACTCCAATGACCCGGGAGAAGCAGGTTTCACAGGGAGCCTGGTGGTTGCCGAATTTGACAGCCTGACTGATGCCCAAAGCTGGGCAGATGAAGACCCTTATATCACAGCAGGTGTATATGCAGAAGTCACTGTAAAACCGTTTAAAATGGTTCTTCCCTAGTGTGGTTTAACACACAGCTTTCATTATTTATTAACACAAGGTTTGACATACATAAATTTCCTTATAAATTAGTACCCTATGTTATAATCAAACACAATCATAACCAGCATTGAGGTATTACACGTGAAACAGTTTAGTTTTGCGCTATTATTTATCATTATTAGCCAGTTTTGTTTAGCACAAGAAGAAGCCGACAGTCAGACAACTGATGATATGGCGAATAGCCAATCCGTGCTTGGAGTGCGCTATGTCAGAGATAGTCTCTATGTACCCTTACGTAGCGGTGAAAGTTCAAGCCACAGAATTGTCCATAAAGGATTGAAAAGTGGCACCTCAGTCTCACTTCTTCAAAGCAATGAAGAAAGCAAATACAGCCTGGTAAGAACCTCCAAAGGCATTGAAGGATGGATTCCTACTCAATATTTAATTTCAGAACCTACTGCTGCCTTACAATTGAAAGAAGCACAAAAAGTTATCGAAAAATTAACCAATGAATCTGGCCCTATTGGTGAAAAATTAATAGCCGCTGAAACAAGTAATCGACAGTTAAGCAGGGAAGTCAAACAACTGGAACAGGAAAAAAACCAGTTGAGCAAAGAGCTTGAACGAATCAAATCCCTGTCTACTAATGCTTTGCAGCTTGATAATGACAACAAACGTATTCTTAATGAGCTTCAAATTATAAAAAACAAACGTGACACCCTGACAATGGAAAACCAGCGTCTGGAAGAAAACCTGAAAAATGATGATTTCATTAATGGTGCCCTGGCTGTTATCTTTGGCATAATCGTTACATTAATTATTCAGTATTTAGCTAAATCCAATAAGCGCTCTTCTGAGTGGGTATAATTCAATCTTGAATACAACATTGAGGCTCTTTATGTTACGTAAACTACCAATAGCAATTATTTTATTGCTTATCAGCCATTTTTCCTTAGCTAACCCACAAGTTATATTTGAAACTAACAAGGGCAATATAACCATTGAGTTATTTGAAAAAGAAGCGCCTGTCACAGTTAAAAACTTTTTAGCCTATGTCGATTCCGGATTCTATAACGGAACAATTTTTCATAGAGTAATAAAAGACTTCATGATTCAAGGTGGAGGTTTCACAAAAGAGCTATCCAAAAAAGAAACCAATGAGCCAATTAAAAACGAAGCCAAGGAATCACTGAAAAACCTACGCGGCACAATTTCAATGGCCCGTACTTCAGCACCCAACACTGCAACCTCCCAGTTTTTTATCAGCGTTAAAGACAATCCATCGCTTGACTGGAAAAAACACAACCTCGGTTATGCTGTATTTGGCAAAGTTGATGAAGCAGGCATGAGGGTGGTCGATAAAATCTCCTATACACAAACAGGTATTATTGGCATGCGTAGAGACGTCCCGGTTGATACAGTAGAAATCATAAAAGCCTACCGGGTAAAACCGGCAGCAGCCCCAACAAAATAAGAAGTTACAATGATCGCGCTTAGCGTCAATATCAATAAGATCGCCTTAATTCGCAACTCTCGCCCTGGTGACAACCCTAATCTTCTGGACTACGCACAACAGTGCGTAGACTATGGCGCTCACGGAATTACTGTACACCCACGCCCCGACCAAAGACACATCAGGGCACAAGACTGCGCCATCTTGAAAAATGCATTAGACGTTGAATTCAATATTGAAGGCAATCCGTTTGCCGGCTTCTTAAGTTCAAATCGTGAAGATGTCACTGACTATCCGGGGTTTATGGAAATTGTCAGAGATGTAATACCTCACCAATGCACACTTGTACCTGACGGGGAGCAACAACTAACATCTGACCATGGGTTTGATCTAAAAACAGATACCAATGCTCTTCAAGATATTATTGAAGAAATAAAATCACTAGGAATTCGAGTCAGCCTTTTTATGGATGCTGATTGTGAACAAATCACCCTCGCCAAACAAATAGGTGCTGACAGAATAGAGCTTTACACTGGCCCATATGCAGAGTCCAGTGATCAACAGACTATATTCCTGGAATATAAGAAGGCCGCAGAGCTTGCTCTTGGTCTAGGTCTGGAGATAAATGCAGGGCATGATCTCAATCTGGATAACCTGCCTCTCTTCAGCCAACTACCTGGCCTGAAAGAAGTATCCATTGGACATGCCATTACTATTGATGCAATACATTATGGCCTTGAAGAAACCATTAAGCGCTATCTGAAAGTTACAAACATCTAAAAAAAAACAGAGCTCAAGCTCTGTTTTTCTGTTAGTCGATAATAAAGAATATCTTTACTCTCTTTTTCTGGCTCCTATACCAAGACCCTATAATTGAATAAGCGTATATCCATTACTGATTGGATCTTCAACAATAACAAAATGATAATCCGTGTTGGCTAAAAGGTCGATTTGAAGCGAGGCAATTCTATTAACATTATCAGTATGGGTTACATATATCTGATAACTGCCTTTTGCTTTTACAACACTACCATATGAACCAGGGGAAAGTTTAGATATATCAACCGTTGATACCCCTACTTCATCATTCGCTTTTTTGATATGCACATTATAGGATATAACATCGTCTTCATCTGCAAAATAAGCAGCATTGGTTACTGTGACGCTTGCCTGAGATCCTGAAGAATTTAAACTGTCATTGACCCTAATACCCAATACATTATCGATTCTACCGTAAAACACAACAGTCCAGAACTCTGCTGAATTGATATCAACCAGCACTTGCGGATCGATAGTTGTACCACCTTCTGAAGCAACAACCGTATAAGTATCTACTTCAGCAACAATATTATTAACAGTCGCTGATACTTCACCAAAAGCAAGACCTGAAGCAAGATCTTTATCATATGCATCATTAAGACTATCAGCTACTGCATCAATACCCACGGAGTCACTAATACCATTAAAAACGCGAAGCGAACCAATATTGTCGTCCTTGTCATACCACTTATCTGTTAAACCAGAACCATAATAAAAAGAAACTATGTCGGAAGATCCTATACCGCTTAAATTAGGTGAAATAAGAATCGTCTGTTTTTCATAATCTTCAAGCTCTCTTGCACCTGAATTATATATTTCAACAGTGGGTGCACTGGAAGCAGCTATACGAAGATAGTACTCAGCAGTCTCTGTAGATAATCTTTGAAGACGAATAGCTTCTGATGACTCGCCAAAATTAATAGTGGCAGCAGGTGTTAACAAATCAAGGTTGTCAGTGCTTTGATCTTCAGTCACAAAATATATATCCAGAGATCCGAGCTCTTTATGTATATGAGAAAAATTAATGAATTGAATCAATTCACCATCATCATCATCTGTCTCTGTATCTTCCGCGAGACTAAGAGAATGCATTTGTAGGTCTGCAGCGCCGGGATTGTCTGTATCGTATTCGCCAGTAAAGGCAATGATTTTGAACTCTTTGGATTTTACTGAAAATTCAACATCCGACAAAATGACTACATCATCAGTAGAATCCACCGTAGCCTGTTCATCTAGAACTTCGAGTTGCCATGTTCTCGGCTTAAGTGCTA
>CBDUPD010000091.1:0-7706 GCA_965368985.1 uncultured Spongiibacteraceae bacterium
CGCTCTTCATAAATCAACAAGTAATTCAATTCCAGGTACTATGGTACTGTATACGATATTCTTCTTGTCCTTCGCTCTGTATTACTTCATTAACTGGAAGTATCTCGCAGAAACATGGGGAATGAGCTAGGTCGTTCGATGGTTTATATGGGGTGGACAAATTGTCTGCCCCATTATTTTCTTAAGCTCATACAACGTTATATTGTTGAGGAATTTGTTCCATGTTGGCGCAACTGGTAGATGTATTTAAACTTCGCATCGGCGTAATGATGGCTATAACAGCTATCGCGGGCTTTGCGGTGACGCCAGGAAAAGACCTTACAATCGTTGAGGTTCTTGTCTTATCTCTGCTGGTTTTGTCTGCTTCAGCCAGTGCTGGTGCATTTAATCAATACGCTGAACGTGATATTGATGCAATTATGAAGCGGACTAAAACACGTCCGTTTGTAACCGGTAATCTCGAGCACAATACGCTTTGGCTGTTTATCATTGTAGGCATTCTTGCGCTTTCAGTGAGTGTTGCCTGGTGGATGTTTAACCCTGCAGTTGCTGTGCATCTGTTTCTGGGTGCTTTTACTTATGGTGTTGTTTATACCTTATGGCTTAAACGTCGTACTGCCTGGAATATTGTTATTGGTGGTGCAGCTGGAAGTTTTGCTGTGTTGGCAGGTGCAGCAGCTGCAGATCCCACACTGAATAGCTCTTCGGCACTTCTTGCTTTGGTTTTGTTCCTGTGGACACCTCCGCATTTCTGGAGTTTAGCAATTGCCTTGCATAAAGATTATGAGGCGGCTAATGTGCCAATGTTGCCTGTTGTTGTTGGTGATGAGAAAGCTGCAAAAATTATTCTATTTAATACTGTATTACTTGTGGCGGCTTCGATTGCACCATTCTTTTATGAGATGGGTTATACGTATCTCATCTTTGCCGTATCTGGCGGCGCATTTTTCATATATAAAAACATTCTTTTAATTAAGGATACTAACAAGCAAACTGCGATGGCTTGTTTCTTTTCGTCACTAGTGCAATTAACAGCTGTGCTTGTGGGTGCAATGATTGATACTATGTTATAAATCGTTATTATGTTCTAAATCAAAGCTGGGTGGTCGCCCAATTTTCTCTAGTTCGTTCACCTAAAGACCTCTGATATTATGCGATTCGCTTTCTTATTGTTTGTTTGTTTTATAATCATACCAACAGCATACGCAACCACACTCGATAGCTTGGAAAATACAGAAGCTGAAACTAGCGGTGTGCAAAATAAAGCTGCTCAAGAGATAAAACAATACAGTAATGAAGAAGCCTTGCAGATTAGCCAGTCTGCACTAGGAAAAACGGTTGGTTTATATGATTTTCGGTTACCTGATGGCACAAAGATAAACTCAAGGCAGTTTTTAGGAAAGCCCGTCATTGTCAGTTTGATTTATACCAGTTGTTACCATATCTGTCCGACGACAACTGAGAATCTGAATCGTGTGGTTAAAAAGGCGCGAGATGTTTTGGGTGAAGATAGTTTCTATGTGTTAACCATCGGATTTGATACCCGGCACGATACACCAGAGGCCATGGCAAATTTTGCAGAAGCACATTCTTCAGGGGCCGATAACTGGTTCTTCCTCTCGACAAATGATGCCAGTTTGCAGGCACTGAGTCGTGACCTCGGATTTATTTATTCCCCTTCTGCAGCAGGGTTTAATCACCTTATACAGGCTACCATTCTCGATAAGCAGGGGAAAGTTTATCGGCAGGTTTATGGTTTGCAGCCTAAAACCCCTAATTTTATTGAGCCAATTAAAGAGCTGGTGTTCGGTGAGTCTAAAGAGCACACTCTGTTTGAGGGGCTTACTGCCAAGATAAACCTGTTTTGCACATTCTATGATCCGGTTCAGGATCGTTATCGTTATGATTACACAATTTTTGTAGGCTTAATTGTCGGGACAATGTTGGGTATTATTTTTCTCTACCTGTTAATTCGTGAGTGGCGTTATACCGGAAGCTCGAAGAAATAGTGTTTTTATTGTTACAAAATATCCATCACTGATGTTAATCAATTTATTATAAGCTTATTCCTGACTATTATAGTAGGATATTAAGTAGGTAATGAGGTACTTTAAATGTTTACGGCTCTTCAAAAAGCAACCCGTTATATGTTTGACCGGGTGGAGGCGGGCTACAGTTATATTTTTGATGATGACTGGAATCCGTTTCATCATCTGGGTGCATTATCCTTCTTTTTCTTTTGGATAGTTGGTGGGACAGGTTTGTATCTGTTTATCTTCTTTGAGACCAGCATTTTTGGAGCTTATAGCTCAATAGAAGCGTTAACACATGAGCAGTGGTATTTGGGTGGAGTGATGCGTAGCCTTCACCGGTACTGTTCTGATGCCATGGCAGTGACGGTAACCTTGCATTTGATTAGAGAGTTTTCACTGGGGCGTTATACAGGTGTGCGCTGGTTTTCCTGGGTGTCGGGAGTGCCGTTAATGTTTGCAGCAGCTATTGGCGGTTACTGGCTGGTGTGGGACCAGTTTGCACAATATGTTGCTGTAGTTACTTCAGAATGGTTAGATTGGCTGCCTAATTTTAGTGACCCAATGGCACGTAATTTCCTTACCAATGATGCGGTAAGTGATCGTTTCTTTTCATTGCTGGTGTTTCTGCATATTGGTATTCCCCTGTTTATGATGTTGGCTATGTTTATTCATATAAGCCGAATCACTAATTCAAAATCGAACCCACCTCGCGGCTTGGCGATAGGAACACTGTCTGCCTTTGTCGTACTGTCATTAATAAAGCCTGCTGTTAGCGCGCAACCGGCAGATCTTAGTCGTACACAAATGAACATACCCATGGATTGGTTTTATCTCAATATCTATCCACTGATCGATATTTGGGGTGCGGGTTATGTCTGGATGCTGCTGGTCGTTATAACGGTAGGCCTTTGTCTTATGCCCTGGATGGTGAGGGTGAAAAAAGAACCGGTTGCTGTGGTTGATCCTGAGCATTGCAATGGCTGTGGCTGGTGTGACCAGGATTGCCCTTATGGTGCGATTGATTTTATTCCTCACCCAAATGGTAAAGATCAGAGAATGGCAGTTGTCCTTGCTGATAAATGTACGTCTTGTGGAATTTGTAGTGGTTCTTGTCCAACAGCAACGCCATTTCAGAATGTTGAGGAGCTTAAAAGCGGTATCGGCATTCCATCGTTTACCCTTGATGAATTTAAACACAGTACACTTGAAACGCTTGAAAAATTAAAAGGTGATGGTCGTGTAGTGGTTTTTGGTTGTGATCATGGTGCGGCTGTTGAGCAGATTAACAAGGAAAATTCGGTGCAAATCAGTTTGCCGTGTATAGGATTTTTACCCCCTTCATTTGTTGATTATATCTTGCGTAAAGATTTAGCTGATGGAGTTTTGGTTACAGGTTGCTGTACAGAAAACTGTTATTTCCGTTCCGGTAATGAGTGGATGGAAGGGCGCCTTCAGGGAGAGCGTTATCCACGGCTGAGAACTACTGCAGCAAAGAACGGCAATAATGTACTTGTTCGTTGGGCGGGTCCTATGGAGAAGCCTGCGCTTGAAAAAGAGATGGAGAGTTTCAGAGCGTCTCTGTTAGAAAATAAGGGTGCTGAAAGTATGGTGCCTATCGAAGTTATCAGAAAAGGTAAGCGCTACTAGGGCCAGGCAGCAATTTATGCAGCCTTTATCTTTTTTATCGGATTCTTTTCAACTGAGCCTTCTTATACCAGGGTGCCAGACGGGCAGGCAACGGTGAAGTTCAGTTTGCGCCATACCGGTCAGATGATCGGTGAGTGTACTGTAATGTCAGATGCTGAATTACAGAAACTGTCGCCCAATATGAGAATGGCAAAAGTTTGTCCTCGTGAACGCTCGTCTATAGAGGTTCAATTTCTCATGGATGGTAAGGAGGTTTTTCACCGGGTTGTTAAGCCTGCAGGTTTAAATAAAGATGGTCGCGCCAAGTTTTACCATCGGTTTTTGATTGAAGCAGGTGAGCATGAAATTACTACTCGTTTGAAAGATCATCGTGACCTGGAAGATTACAATTACCAGGAAATAACACAGGTAAATCTGGAATCAGGTGGCATATTGGTCGTTGATTTTGATCCCGATACCAAGAAATTTATTATTATTGGTTCTACTGATGCAGTAGAGTCCCCGACTAGCAGTGTGCCAGAAGAAGACTCGGGAGTAAGTACCCGGGAAATTTAAAAAGCAAGGTATAAGGGGTAAAGCCCTTATACCTTGAGTTTGTTATTGAGGTATTTCCGAGCTGTTACGAGCTGGCTTGGGTGGTGTTGTTTCTTGTTGTGGAGCGTTTGTTTTTGGTGCTTGCTGTTGGCTCTGTTTGGCGGGTAGTAACCCTAATTGCGGTCCGTAATTTTCAAGAAAGCTAAAGGTTGTCAAAGCCAGGACTGTAATGATGCCAAAAAATATCAGGCTTCTATTAGGTAATAGTTCTCCCTTACGCTTTTCGATTGTTCTGACAATGGCGTCTGACGTGAAGTAGAGCGCGATGCCTACCAGGGTAAATAATATGATTTCCAACTGTTTTTCTCCGTCTGTTGTTGCTTATCCTGGTTTGTAAAAATTTAGGCAGAAATTGCTATCGACCAAGACCGGTGCATATTATCAATGAAGCGCTGTGGCGTGTCTAATCTAGGTCAATTAGTTAAGTGTTTTGCATGATTATGCTATTATTCGTCTCGATTTTGGGAAGAGAATACATAGAGTGGGAACGCTGGGCAGGGTGTGTATAAAAGGCATAATTTTACTGTGGCTACCTTTGTTTCTATTGGGTTGTAGCCCTGAAGAGGTGCCTGAGAGGCGAATACCTTCAACATTGAGCATTGATAAGCCAGCTCCCGATTTTATTTTTCAGCCTTTTTTGGGTGAAACTGAAAAAAAACAAAAATTGAGCCAATTACAGGGAAAGGTTATTTATCTCGATTTTTGGGCATCGTGGTGTAAACCCTGTCTTGTTTCCATGCCGATGCTAGATCAATTAAGACTGGAAATGAAAAACGACGGCTTTGAAGTAATAGCCATTAATCTTGATGAAAATCCTGAAAATGGTAAGACGTTTCTTCTCGAGCACCCGGTTAGTTATCCTGTTGTTCGTGTGCCTGGCGATACAATAAATGAATTGTATCAAGTGCATGGCTTGCCCGCCTCTTATCTTATCGATAAGCAGGGAGTATTGCGCTATGTGCATAAGGGGTTCAGGGAAGGGGATATTGAGAAGATTAAAAAACAAATTAAATTACTGCTCTAAATAGCTCTTCAAGTCGTGACCATGCGAGTGAAGAGATTTAGTGGCAATGAAATAAATAATCGATACAGTAATCAGAAATTTGAACAAGCAACTGATGATATTTAAAGACTTATTCATACAACAAGAGTTAAGCCAATGATGGGGGAAACCAATCTGCCAGCCTGGCTTCCAAGGTTGTTGTTAGTTGCCCTTGCCCTCGCCTTATTAATAGTGTCAGTGAGTGGTTATATTCGTCTTGTTGAAACAGGTCTGGGTTGTGAAGACTGGCCAGCTTGTTATGGCTTCTATCATTATAATGAAAGTGCCCAAGGTGTTAATGTTCTGATGGAGCAGGGGGAGCAGTCGCCTCACCGTACGGCGAGAGTAAGTCATCGGCTGGTAACAAGTACATTAGGTGCTATTATCCTGTTTGTTTTTGTGACTTCATGGAGGCGGCCAGGCTACCAGTTGGGCAAGGTAGTGCCATCTGTTCTGCTCTTGTTAACGGTGGTGCTGGCATCTATTGGTCGTATTCACCCCTCCCAGCCATTACCCATTCTTACGCTGGGTAATTTTATGGGCGGTTTATTATTGGTGGTGTTGATATTTTATCTCTATCTGAGAGTAAATGATTCACCGAGTCGGGCTGTAAAAACTCCTTTCACACCTCTAATAAGATTGGGTATGTTGGTTGTTGTCACCCAGGTTATATTAGGTGGCTGGACAAGCGCTAATTATGCCGGGGCAAGCTGTAAAGGTTTGTTTGAGTGCTCCGGGGTAATTCAGGAAAACACCGGTCAGGTTGAAGCGCAGGTGCCGGCTCAATCATTTTTCTCTGTCGAGCAACTTGAACTTAATGAAAGCAACCAGGTTATAGCTAATGACAAGATGAGTGCAGTTCAGTTTGCACACCATATAATAGCAGCAGTTACTCTGTTCTATTTTGTTTTCTTGTTCATGTTGTTGGTGCGTTCTGAGCGCAGGTTGCAAAACAGTTGCATGGTGGTGTTAGTTATGGTTTTTGCGCAGTGCCTTATAGGAGTGGTCGCACTTGCGTTTGAAATGCCGCTGTTGGTTATATCCTTGCACAATTTATTATCAGCATTTTTACTTATCGCTATTACTTCCCTTAACGTAAAGACAAGCTTAAGAGGCTCGTTATGAACATCAACTCAAGTATACAACTTCAGCATGATAGACAGGTTGCTACCTGGTTGTTTATTGTTGCTGGCGTCATATTTTGTATGATTATTCTAGGTGGCGTTACTCGCTTGACGAGTTCAGGCCTATCAATGGTCGACTGGAAGCCTATTATGGGTGTTATACCGCCTATTACCGATGCTGACTGGCAGGAAACTTTTAGCCGCTATAAGGCTTTTCCTGAATATCAAAAAATTAATCAGGGTATGGGGGTGGAAGAATTTAAATCGATTTTCTATTTTGAATACTTTCATCGCATTCTTGGCAGATTCATTGGTTTATTGTTTTTGCTGCCATTTCTGTTTTTCTGGTTTCGGGGAGCTATCAGAAAATCCATGTTGCCTCAGATGATTGTGATGTTTGTTTTAGGTGGTTGTCAGGGTTTGCTGGGTTGGTACATGGTGAAAAGTGGTTTGGTAAAAGACCCACATGTCAGTCAGTATCGTTTAACTGCGCATTTGATGGCGGCTGTGTTGATATACACTTATATTCTCTGGGTAGCTTTTGGCTTGTTGAGAGCAGAGGCTGATAGAGTAGTAGATAGTGGCTCCAGAAAACTATTTCGCTACTCCTCCGCATTAACATTACTCATCGCATTTATGATAATGACGGGTGGGTTTGTTGCCGGTACTCGTGCAGGTTATGTCTATAATACTTTTCCTTTAATGAACGGACAGTTTATACCGGATAACTTGTATTCATTGCAGCCCTTCTGGTTGAACTGGTTTGAGAATGTCACAACAGTACAATTCAATCATCGAATGACTGCTTATTTATTGGTGTTGATAATTCCATTTTACTGCTTCACTGTTCGCAGAATAGGCATTACAGCGCGGAGCAGAATGGCCGCTCATCTTATGTTGTCTATGCTGGTTATTCAGGTAACTCTTGGTATTGCTACGCTATTGTTGCATATGCCAGTCGCCGTGGCGGCTTCTCATCAAGGGGGAGCGATTATTCTATTAACACTTTCTCTATATATTACCCGGGAGATCAAACCTGGTGAATAACATCGTGCAGAGAAAGCTAGTCATAAACCGCATTATAAAGTTTCTCACCTTGTTGTTTCTTGTGTCATTTTTTGGCGCGTGTAGTAAAACCCAGGACGATGTTGATTTGCCAGTGTTTGATGCACTGGGTGGTGAATTTACTCTGCCAAGTAGTTTGGGGCGAGAGGTCAGTTTGTCAGAATATAATGGCAAGGTTGTATTATTGAATTTTGGATTTAC
>CBDUPD010000092.1:0-7667 GCA_965368985.1 uncultured Spongiibacteraceae bacterium
TGGTCAGGTGTTAAAAGAAGGTCCTGCTGAAGATTATGCCAATAAAGAGAAAATAGCCAGGTTATTACGTTTTAGTACTACTGTCTCTGAAGGTACTGTTCAAGATCAGTCTTTGACTCAATACATTGAGCGCATGAAAGAAGGGCAGGAAAAGATCTATTATATTGCTGCCGAGAACCTGACAACTGCTAAAAATAGCCCACACCTTGAAGTGTTCAAGAAGAAGGGCATTGAGGTGTTGTTGTTAACTGATCGTGTTGATGAGTGGTTAATGAGCCATCTGCAAGAGTTTGATGGTAAGCCTTTCCAGGATGTTGGTCGTGGTCAGCTTGACCTGGGTGAGCTTGATACCGAAGAAGACAAAAAAGAGCAGGAAGAGCTTTCAAAAACCAATGAAGATTTGGTGAAGCGTGTTACTGAAGCACTGGCAGAAAATGTACAGGAAGTACGTGTAACATCCCGTTTGACTGATTCCCCGGCTTGTCTGGTGATTGGCGATATGGATATGAGTGCTCAAATGCGACAAATAATGGCGCAGGCTGGTCAACCAGTGCCTGATAGCAAACCGATTTTTGAAATAAACCCGGCACATCCATTAATTGAAAAACTGGATGCTGAATCAGATGAAGACCGTTTTAAAGACTTATCATCTATTTTGTTTGATCAGGCGAGCCTGGCAGAAGGTGGTCAGCTGGAAGATCCTGCTGCTTATGTTCAAAAATTAAACAAGCTGTTATTGGAATTAACCAATTAAATCAAGAAATTGGGTGGCTTTTGCCACCCATGTCTAGCGCCTCTTTCCTAACGTGCTACAATGCCTTTATAGCTTTTAGAATAAGAGAATAATAATGCATACACCCTGTTGTGTTGCGGTATTGGGTGGCGGAAGCTTTGGAACGGCTATTGCCAATATGATTGCCGAGAATCATCATGATGTTTTTTTATGGCTTCGTAACGAAGAGCGGGCTGTTGAAATCAATCAGCTCCGTGTTAATAGCCAATACCTTCCTGATATAACTCTCAATGATCGCGTCACTGCTTCAACAGAACTGTCTGAAGTTGTTAAGTGTGCCGATTTTGTATTTGTTGCTGTTCCAAGCAAGTCGTGTAGAGAAGTCGCACAACTACTTAACCAATATATTGATAAGAATACATCGTTGATAAGTCTGACTAAGGGTATCGAGTCTGATACATTTGATCTGATGAGTCAGGTGCTTGAAGAAGAGTTGCCGGGTTATCCACTTGCTGTTATGAGTGGGCCTAATCTTGCTAAAGAGATTGCTGATAAACATTTAACAGCTACAGTTATTGCCAGTAAAAACAATGACTTGATAGAGAGTGTGCAGAAATTACTTCAATCAAAAACTTTTCGTGTTTACTCAAGTAAAGACATGTATGGTGTTGAGCTTGGTGGTGCTTTAAAGAACTGTTATGCCATTATGTGTGGTATGGCGGCAGCTCTTGGGTGTGGGCAAAATACCATTGGTATGCTGGTGACAAGAAGTCTTGCTGAAATGAGTCGCTTTGCTGTTAAGTTGGGTGCAGACCCGATGACATTTCTTGGCTTATCGGGTGTGGGTGATCTGATTGTAACCTGTATGTCGCCATTGAGTAGAAACTATCGGGTAGGTTATGCTTTAGGTGAAGGTAAGCCATTACAAGGAATTATTGATGAGCTTGGGCAAGTAGCTGAGGGTATTAATACCTTGCAGTTGGTTAAGGTCAGGGCTGAGCAATTAAATGTTTACATGCCATTGGTAAATGGCATGTATGATATTTTGCATAATGGAAAGAGCATTGATGAGGTGGTGGACACCCTGATGCTTGGTGAACAAAGTACGGATGTTGAGTTTGCTGTATAAGTTTATACAGGCAATAAGCTAATTATAATAATAGAGTTCGGGTGTTTTATTTATGGGTGTTTCTGTTTTACCAGTGATTGATTTGATTTCTGGGTGTACATATTGCTTCATTATAAGTGGCATAGGTAAACGACAAATCAATCTGGTAGCACCTGTTTAATGATTAAAAGTATCGTAACGCGGTTCATTTGCTCATGGGTAGCGGCTGTTGAGAGACATGCTCTGCTTTCTCTTGGGATATTGGCATTTTTTACCATTCTTGCGTCTTATCTTTCGGTAGTTAATTTTGCTGTCAATTCTGACCTTGATCGTTTGATCAGGCCTTCAAAAACAATTGATTGGTATCAATATGATCGAGAGTATCGAGCCACGTTTCCCCAGTATCAACAATTTGCCCTTGTGGTTGTATCAGGTGAGTCTGCAGAGTCAACATTTTTAGCAGCCGAAGATCTCTATAAGGCTTTTCATGCCAGTGGTGAGTTTGATGATGTTTTTTCTCCGGTTTTCGAAGATTTCTCGATAGAACATACACTCTATGGTGCGCCAACAGAAGGCGTTAAACGCCTTTCTGAAAAGATACTGGAAAACCTCCCAAGCTTTGCTCAACTTCATAATGAACCTTCGATAAGCAACTTTTTATCTCACCTTGAATCCACTCTTGAGGAAAGTAATGAGCTTGAAATCCTGATGCCCGAGTCCAGACACCAGTTAGAGGCTTTTGTGCGTGCGGTTGAAGAGATAAAGAAAGGACATAAACCAAAACTCCATCTAATCAAGAAATTTATACCAGAAGATGTTGAAGGGCTTAGTTATCAGTTTATTACATTGAAAAAGCATCAGGATTTCTCACAAAAACTTCCCAATGCCGTCACTATGAAGCTTATTGCTGAGGTGATTGACAGTGTGCCGGTTGATCCATCTGTACAGGTAAGAACAACTGGTGAGGTAGCACTCGCAAATGATGAGGTTTCTGCAGGTCTTGATGGTGTAGAAATTGCAGGAACACTTTCATTGATTTTACTGACTATTATCCTGGGCTTTGGTATTCGCTCGCCATTGGTTATTAGTGGTATTTTTATTATGTTGGCGATGGGTATCGCTCTTACTACCTGTTATGCATTATTTGCAGTAGGTAGTTTCAATACCTTATCTCTAGTGTTTTTAGTGATGTTTTTTGGTCTTGGGGTAGATTTTGCTGTTCACTATTCTTTACGAGTTGTGGAGGCGCATCAGCCGGCTGTAGAAGCTGCTGCAGAAATGGGTGACGCTTTGGGTTTGTGTGCAGTAACTTCAGCCGCTGCTTTTTTGGCATTTTTACCTACGGACTATAGAGGGTTGGCAGAGCTGGGTATTATTTCGGCGGGTGGTATGTTAATCGCCTATATAGTGACGCTTACTTTTTTCCCTGCCTGGTTCAAGATTTTTGGAAACAGGGGCTTGCTTAAAGAGAAGCAGACTGTAGCGGTTGGAAATCTTGGGGTTTTCTTAAGACTGCCTCCTCGGCAGGTTTTGCTCATTACTATCATGATGTCGGCGGTAGCTGTTTGGTATACGCAAGACATGCGCTTTAACTATAGCCATTTGGCCATGAGGGATAAAAGCACTGAAGCAATGTCAACATTGCTGGAGCTTCAGGAGAACAAAATAGGTACTGAATACAGTATCTCTATTATCTCTGATGAAGATTCTGATATGGAGGCTTTAAAAGCCTCTTTGTTGAGGTTGCCTAGCGTTTCCCGTGTTGACCTTCCTGATCAGCGTATCCCGTTATTCCAGGATCAAAAATACCTGCACATGCAACCTGTTGCCGAGAAGTTGCTGGCAATGGGCGAGGGGGGAACGGTTTCTACTTTAGATGATGAAGCATCCAGGGTAGCTATGGAGAAATTTATAACTCAGATGGATGCATCGCAAGATATCTATCTTGATGAAGATCTTGAGCTGATTATCAAGACGCGCGAAAGTCTTCAGTATTTGTTAGATAATCCTGCTCATTGGGCAATGTTACAAGCAGCAGTGGATGCAGGGGTTAAACAAGCAGTTACTCTTCTAACATCATGGTTTTCTGCGAAACCTTTTGGTTTGCATGATCTGCCTGATTATATAAAAAATCGGGTGGTGGCAGAGGATGGCAGGTATCTGATAAATGTTATTCCCGAGTTTGATATGTCTAACCGCTCGATGATGGAGCTATTTATCAAAGAGGTGAAATCTGTTGCGCCTAACTATACCGGTAGAACGGTTATTGAGTGGGGCTTTGGGCAGCTTGTCATGGACTCTTTCAAACAGGCGGCGGCTTTTGCCATAGTGCTGATTTTTATTCTGCTGTTATTCCATTTTAAACGTTTTAGTACAGCTGTATTGGTATTTATACCGTTATTTACAACGACCTTATTTACTTTTGTGGTTGCAAAGTCTGTCGGCTTAACTCTGAATATGGGTAATATTCTTGTTGTGCCACTGATTTTTGGATTAGGTGTTGATACCGGTATACATGTGGTTCACCGATACCATCATTCAAAAAGCCTTGAAGAGATGATGCTTTCAGGAACATCGAGAGCAGTTCTTATCAGTGCTTTAACCACAATAGGCACATTTGTTTCGTTATCATTTAGCCCTCATAAAGGCGCGGCATCAATAGGTATGTTATTGGCTATAGCAATCAGTTTGTTATTGTTGGCAACATTTATTCTATTACCTGCCTTATTGAGTATTTTTGAGCCAAAAGGAATGGGGCATAAGTTAACAGATGAAACTGACGACAACAATTAACAACCGTTGATAAAAGGGGTTGGTGAATGAAACTGTTTATTATGCGGCATGGTGAGGCAGAACCCTTTATGCAGCCTGATGCTGATCGCGAGTTGACGGTGAAGGGAGCGCATGATGCACAATCTCTTGGTAAGAAGTTAAAAGCAGAGTCAGTGCAGCTTGATTCCATTGTTATAAGTCCTTTCGTTAGAACGCGACAAACACTTGATAACTTTCAGGTTGAATTTTGTTCAAACACAAATAACGTGATCGATAGTGCAATAACGCCGAATGGTATTCCAGATGATGTTTATGAGTTGTTGTCAGGTTTTGATGAGAACAGTTGTGTCATGCTCATTAGTCACCTGCCTCTTGTTTCAATCTTGATTGCAGATCTGGTTGCCGGAGCTAAATCCAATGTGCACCAATACCCAATGGCGCCAGCCAGTCTAGCTGAAATTGACATTGAACATTGTGGTTCACATATCAGTTCAGGTTGTGGTGTGTTGAAGCGTTTAATATCCCCGCCTTATGATGTCTAGTCAATTCGAAGAAAAAACATTTCTTATTCGGGATTTAAAGATAAGAGCCAAGTGTTGGAATGAAGGTGAATCATACAAGGTGATAGCGTTACATGGCTGGCTCGATAATGCTGCCAGCTTTGATGTGTTAGCGCCAAAGTTTACGGGTTGTTCTGTTGTGGCAATTGACTTGCCAGGGCAGGGATTTAGCGATCACCGTCCTTTATCTGCTACCTATCATCTCTGGGATGATCTATTGGATGTTTTAGCTGTTGCAGATGAGCTGGGGTGGCAAGAATTTGCAGTGTTAGGACATTCCCGTGGAGCAATGTTATCAATCATGTTGGCTGCGAGCTGTCCTGAGCGAATCAATCGCCTCTTTTTAGTTGACGGATTAATGCCGATACCGGTAAAGCTTGAAGATGCGCCAAAGCAGCTTCGATCCTATATTGATGATTTCAGAAGAGAGCAGCGTGATAGCAGGGTATTTGATGACAGGACTGCAGCTATAAAGGTAAGAGCAAAAGCCGGACGAATACCTGAATCAGTGGCGGCCTTATTGGCAGAGCGAAATTTACGGGAAGTTGATACAGGTTGGCAGTGGCATGTTGATAGTCGATTAAAGGCAGCTTCAGCCATCAAGTTATCCAGTGAACATAATGCCGCTTTTCTGGATGCAGTAAAATGCCCGGTGCAGGTGTTTCTTGCTAGTGAGGGTTTGGGTTCTTATCAGAAAATCGATAAGTTTTTAGAAAAATATGATGATTTCTTATGGTATAAACTGAAAGGTCATCATCATTTACATATGGATGATCAAGCTGAAGAGATAGCAAAATTATGCATAGCGGTTTTGTCTTGATAACAGTTTGTGGATTGTAGTTTCTCTATGCGATATCCAGCTAGCTAATATTCTTCTAGAGGTGTTCCCTTACTTATTAAAGGTGCTGAGCTTGGGGAAGAATTCCATTCTTTGAATCAGAAAGTTAAAGTTGATCGGATTCAGTTGTTACTGATTGAAAGTCGATAATCTAACTTTTCAGCTTATTTCTTATAACCAAAGCCAGAATAAAATAACGGCTAACTGAAAATTTGTTATTGGTCCAATGATTTAACCTTGACTATAATCCCCAATAGTTTTAGTTATAAACTCTTTTTTATTAATGGTTGTATTTTCAGGGATGTTGTAAACAGATGTTATCAGAAGTGCTTGATATAATTTAAGGGTAATTTCTACCTGTGGCATAGTGATAACTAATAGTAGATTTAATCTCTGGATTTTATAAATTGATAAACAAGTTAGTTAAAAATATTATCATACAGATAACTGGGATATTTCTTATTACCAGCTGTATTGAAACTCCGGTTGCATTAAGAAATGATGTCATTTATATCGGTGATTCTAATTGTACTGGCCTTTTTGTTTCAAGAGCGAACGTGGCCCCCAATCTTGCAGGGATCAGTAATAACTGTCAGGAAGGTAGAAAGCTTGAAATGCTTCCAAAACTTCCCGCAGTAGAAGTCGTGTTTTTAGCCTTGGGTATGAATGATATGTTAGAAGGTGTTCCAGTAGCATTATTTGGTTCGCATCTAACTGAATTATTAGGTACTACTGATGCTGACGTCTATTGTGTTTTGCCCGTAGTCGCTCCGCATATGGCAGATAAAGTTAATATAATAAGATATCGAGATGAAATGCTTAATCGATGTACCAATACGATTAGCCCTTCTGATTATGGTGTGGTCCCCGAGATATGGGATGGA
Organism: uncultured Spongiibacteraceae bacterium; assembly: GCA_965368985.1. Lineage (GTDB taxonomy): Bacteria > Pseudomonadota > Gammaproteobacteria > Pseudomonadales > DT-91 > CAZTZY01. Next base: position 6,896 of record CBDUPD010000092.1, read on the forward strand.
ATACACTGGTCTGAATATAATCACCGTCTTTTTGTTCCGGCTATTAAAGACAGGCTTTAACGGACAATATCAAGGAATTGTTTCTTTATGCCGCCCAGAATAATACCAGAAGAGCAATGGCTCACTCTACTGAAGGGCTAGTGGAATATTATTACGTGCCCACACCAAGTGTTCTAGCCTCTCAATATAAGGAGTAGCAAAAGTTGTTTTTACCCGGGGGTCGCAAACATCCTTGACATATTTGCTGTAACGATCACTTCGGTAACCCAGGTCTATTGCTTCTCTTTTACAGGCTTCCAATACTTCTTCTATTTCTTCGCTACTGACAAATTTTGATCTCCATGGTACTGCTATAATTTTCTCTGTGGCTGTAATCTTCTGGTCAAGTTGAGAAATATATCGGGTTCTTACAGTAGCCTTCCAGTTACTACTGAAAACAGCAAAACAAGCAGTTGATGACTCACCTGCATCAATACAGTTTTTAAATTCTTGTTCAAGATACTTGGTGACGGTTACTGCAGACTTTCCTAAAATACAGGAGCTCTTATCATCTTCAAGTGGGTCAATTTTATCATAACGACTACCGCTTATTTTGGGATTTCCGCAATCTTTTGCTTCATCTTGTAAAGCGAGGGCACCTTTCATGGTGTCTTTAATCAGTAAATCTTCTTTTGTGAGCCAGCCTTCTTCAGGGGTTAATACTGTTAGGGCTGCATCCAAAAAACTGATGTTATTCGTGTTATTTTTACAATAATTAAATACCGTTATTGCC
>CBDUPD010000093.1:0-7608 GCA_965368985.1 uncultured Spongiibacteraceae bacterium
GCTACCTGGTACAACGGCAGTGGCACCATTTTCTTTCGTGAAGTCGACCATGGCAATAATGCAGGCAAGCTCAAGTTCAGGGCGTTCTTTTGGCATATGAACCCAGATATCTTCATCCCGGTGCCATATTTGTTGTTCGGCACCAGTGCCTCTGTCCATGATATGTGCAAGATTGAGTATATAGTCTGCGCAGTTGGGTAGAAGAATTTCATCACATAAACCGGTTAAAACCGGGTGCAACATGACTTGTTCAGCATAGGTTCTGGATTTGGCAGCAAGGCCTGTAACGTGGCGTGTGCGTTTACCAAAAAAGAAATCCAGCGTCGGGTTCAGGTGTTGATGTTCGGGGTCTGCTGCATCGAGTAGGGGGTCGATCTCGCTGTTGAGTTTTGATAATAGCTGCGGTTCAAGCAAGCCCTCTACAATAATGCCACCGTCTTTCATTAGGGCATTGCTGATAAGTTTTATATCGTCATTGACCTGAAAGCGTTGTAAACAAGGCATTGTGTGTACCATGGATGTTATTGTTTGAATGAGTATAGTACGATTAATGTACGCTTATGAAATAGAAAAATAATAATATGACCAAAAGTCAGGAGGCTATTAATGAGTGAGTTTATGAGTGCATCAATGAGAGCAGATATGAATGCATTGGTAGTCACTCGCATTATTGCCTTATTAAGTGTTGCCCTGGTATTCCCGTTGGCTACGGTGGCCGTATTTGGTTTTGATGCTGATCGCCAACAGGTAGCCAATGTTATTTCTTATGTTTACTGTTTTGGTTTGATTACAGCGGTGTTTGCGCCACTGTTACCTTTTGCTGCTTTAAATGAGTGGAGTCGCTTGCAGAGAGTTGAATCGCTGGTATTGCTGTTTCTGGGCATGAGTTATTTTACCCACTTGAGCTGGGAACTTATCTGGCTGCTTGCTCATGATGCGATAATAGCTGCTTATCATTCACCGTGGGCGTATAGCTGGTGGGCTTATATTGATGGCGGTGATGCACGATATGCGTCTGCAAACCCTTTGATTATAGCTATGGAGATTCTTTCGCTGTGTAATGGGGTGGCTGGCATGTATGCCCTGATTCGTTATTTACGTTCAAACAGAACTGATCAGTTTGCTGTACTGATAATGTGTTTGACTGCAGTAGTTCATTTTTATTCAGCGTCACTTTATTATCTTTCAGAAATACTTGAGGGTATGCCCAATGTTGATACAAGCAGTTTTGTGAGTACCTGGATCAAGTTTGGTCTGGCTAATTCATTGTGGGTAGTGGCGCCGTGGTTTGTTTTTTGGTGGGCGAAGCAGAAACTTGTAGGAGTCCATTCCTACAGTTAAAGGTCATTTATGGGTTATGCTTTTGCAGTTTCTTCCCTGGCTTCAGGAATCAAACTGCAAGCTCGCAACCAGTCACCATCGGCTTGTAATGCCAGTGTAATATTTTTACGGTAACAGGCATCAACATTCTGTGCTAAACCTGCAAACATGGGTAGATGACTGAAATGATCATCTTCCTTGCCTTCAATAGGTATACCTACCAGTGCAACATGATCAGCAGTTACTTCACCCAATGCTTGCCATTGAAGCTCTTTGCTACCTTTGAGTTTTGTTTTGTTTCCATCAAACTGTGCGCTGGTAACCGGTACAAAGCCGTCATTATCACCGCCTCCGTTTTCAACGCTGATTTTCATGAGTTCTTCCCATGTTTTATCAAACATGAAGCTAACATTTTTCTTACTTTTAGGATTTCCTGCAACGGTATAGCAGGGTATATCGTTAGGTACATGAATCTCCTTGTTAAAGGTATTTATCATGTAAGTTCGAGACATTGAATCAATTGCCTGAATAGCTTTCTTTTTGCTGGAACCTGTAATCATTGCGATAAATTCAATCATATCGATCATAAGCTTTTCGGCAGGGTTGGTGTCCATATTGTCTGCCAGTGGTGTGCCCAGATGTGGGCCGCCCAATGTTGTGATAGTGGCTACCTTGTCACCATAACCCAGGCCATTAAGATCGCCATGGTGTGGAGTGGTGCAGCAATTTTTCTCAGGTGCGGCAACTACACGGGCATCTATGCAGCCCTGGCTGTGCGCAATCAAATGCACTTTGGGAGCGCCGGTTTTGGATAAAATTTCATCAATGTGCTTGCCCCATTCTACAGCTCTATCTTGCGGAGGAGAAATTGGGGTGACAGAAGGGGTGTAAACGGTGTATCCCATTTGTTCTAACAATGATTTCACGCCGTTAAAATATTCAAACAGGGTGATATTCAGAATTTTCATTGTAGAAAACCCCATAAAACCATGCATCATAAGAATAGGGTATTCGTTATTCTTGGGTTTAGCCGGTGATTTAGGTTGAATGTGCTTTCTTAATTCGGTTTCAATTAAATTACGACTGCCTGTATAAACAAGTTTGCCTATTGATTTGGTGTAACGCATAGCACTCTCCTTTGTTTCTGTGTGCGTATCATTTTAAGAATGATCTATTAATTCCAGTCATCGTATGACTTTTATTGAAATAAATAAAAGAGAGAAATAGGTGATAAAATTCCCTTTTTATTCAGGTGCTATAACATCACAATACGGCAGAAATGGCTATCAAAAGATTAGTTGAATTGAGAAAATGCTAACTGATTAATGCAGAGGAGGGATCGACTGTTATACTTCGTCGTCGACCAATTCGCCATCAAGGCTATCAAGTGGCCATCGGGCTTTTGTCCAGGCGATATCTTGATCGAGAGTAAACTCAAAGGGTCGGGGGTGATCTTCTTTTTCTATTAATTCATGCAAGAAGTCGTTAGGGAGTTCAGGATTATATACTCGCCAGATAAGCTCACGGCTACCGTTATGAGTAATGCTGGCTAAAAAAACGGCATTGTTGTTTTTCTTGATATTTTCGTCCAGAGTTTCTTCAAATTTACAGAGTAATTCCTGTTCTGCTTTTGAGGGCATGTTGTCTTTTACGTGATCGTTATAAATAACGATCACTGATAAATGCCATGCAAAAATATTTTTATGTTCAAAATCCTTTAATGCAGCATTCACTGTCATTATGCCAGGCTTTTCATCCAGGCTGAATTCAATAATGGAGTACTCTTCAACAGGAAGGCTGATGGTAATTTTTTGCATGGTAAATACGACTCTATTCGTATCTTGTCATCCCGAGTGTGCCGAGGGATCTCATGGAGATATAGTAATGCCAGATCTTTCGGCTGTGCTCGGGATAACGAGGTGGTTTTTAGATTTCGGCGCTATGATAAACGTTTTGTACATCATCAAGGTCATTAAGCATATCCAGGAATTTTTCAAACATTTCCATATCGGCTTCAGGGATCGGTGATGTGTTTTGTGGGACAAACTGAATTTCATCTACTTCAAAATCAATTTCTCCAAAAGCATCAGCTAATGCTTTCTTGGCTTTAAAATAATCGGTGTGAGGAGCAAAGACAGTAATTTTACCGTCTTCACTTTCAATGTCAGTGACATCAACATCAGCCATCATCAGCGCTTCAAGAACAGCCTCTTCATCATCACTTTTAAATACCAAAATGGTGCTGTGGTCAAACATATGACTTACGCTACCCTGAGTGCCAATTTTGGCTTTGGTTTTGGTAAAACATAGACGAACATCACCAAATGTGCGGTTAGGGTTATCGGTCAGACAGTCAATAATCACCATGCAGCTGCCTGGGCCAAAACCTTCGTAGCGTGCTGTGGCAAAATCTTCTCCGCCCCCGCCTTTGGCCTTGTCGAGTGCTTTTTCAATAACGTGGCTTGGTACCTGATCTTTTTTTGCACGATCAATCATGCTGCGTAGTGCAAGGTTCCCGTCAGGATCTACGCCGCCAGCTTTGGCACAAACATAGATCTCACGGCCGTATTTGCTGTATACCTTAGCTTTGGCATCTGATGTTTTGGCCATCGATTCTTTGCGGTTTTGGTAGGCTCTGCCCATGTCACTGTTCCAATTTATGTCTTAAAAATGTTAATTTTACAGATAAGCTTTTGCTGTGGGAACCTTTTCAGGAAAATGATTAAAAGATAAGCGGTTTCACGTTAAACTAATGACGTTTTTATCCATAATGGAGCTCTATTCGTGTCGACAGAACAACCCCATGACCCCATGCACGGCATAACACTGGAAATGCTGCTGACAGCATTAGTGGAGGCTTATGGTTGGGAAGAGTTGGGGCAACGGATAGATATTCGTTGTTTTAATAATGACCCAAGTATGAAATCGAGTTTGAAGTTCTTGCGTCGTACCCCCTGGGCAAGAGAAAAAGTTGAGAAACTATATCGGGAATATAAATCAAGCCCCTGGGGAAAGTGATATAGAGCCGGTTTTTTGTCGGGTTCGGTGTCATTAAACTGACACAGGCTTCATCTACTATCTGCCTATGTATAACAAAAGAAGGAATACTATGCAGATACAAATGAACAATATAAAAACTAGATCACCGATTAATCCATTTCACTCCTCAAGAATAAATCTGACTCCAGTTCCAGGTTCTGCCCTGACTTCAACCCCGGCTGTAACCTCAACCTTAAAGATGTATGAAGCCGAGAAGTATGTCGATACCGATATCAGCGAGTTATCGAGTGTGAAATTGTTGTCAATTTTACGTTTACACTCCCTTGAAGGATGCCAGCTTGAAGCCGGTTTTATTGCTGAAGTGAAAGCCGAGCTTCAGCATCGCGGTGATAGGCAAGAGTGGACTACTCCACATTAAAAAGACATTTCCCTGAATATCATCATTTTGTTCTATTGATGATTTATTTATGTGTTCTAATATTCAAATAATTTTATTGGTTTATAAAGGTTGTGGTATGGCTTCTGCAATGGCAAGACATATTCTGGTTAAGCAAAAAGATGAAGCAGAAAAATTGAAACAGCGTTTGTTAAGCGGTGAGAAGTTTGATGTGTTGGCAAGAAAGTATTCCACCTGTAGTTCAGCAAAACGTGGAGGTGATCTGGGTGAGATCCGTCCTGGTCAACTGCTTAAACCGGTTGAGCAGGTCATATTCAAAAAGCCGCTCAATAAGGTGCATGGGCCGGTTAAAAGCAAATTTGGCTTTCATTTGATTGTGGTGTATTTTCGAGACTGATAAGTGTTAGAGTAGGGCAGGGCTTGTTAACACTAAACCATGATAAGAATTATCAATGAGTTACCTGAATCAATTACCCGATTTGTTAATTGTAGGCATCATCTTTCTTGCTGGATGGGCTGCGCATGTCGTTGGTTCAAAAACCCATATTCCGCGTATTACCTTGTTACTGTTATTGGGAATAATTGCTGGCCCAGCTATTTTAAACCTTGTTCCTGCTGAATTTACTGCGTATTTTCCAGCTGTTGCTCATCTGGCATTGGCGATGATTGGTTTTCTGCTTGGTGAAAGTTTTTATAGTGATGATAAAAATCAAGAGCAGCGCACTGTTTTGTGGCTCTCTTTAGGGGCTTCACTGTTTCCGGCCATCTGCGTGTTTCTTATATGCTGGCTGGTTTCGGGTAATCTGGTTTTATCTCTGGTTTTGGGAGGTATAGCCTCAGCGACAGACCCTGCTGCTACCGTTGATGTATTGAATGAGGTGCAAGCCAGGGGTAAGTTAAGTCGCGTGCTAAAAAATGTTGTCGCTATTGATGATGCATGGGGAGTGATAATTTTCAGTTTTGCACTGGTGCTGGCTGGTGTGTTTGCTGGTGACGGGTTTAATGTTATTACAGTTTTTCAGGGGGTTGTTGAGGTAGTAGGGGCGATTGTTCTCGGCATTTTTCTGGGTATACCGATGTCATTTTTGGTGGGTAAACACAGACCGGGAGAACCCACTATGGTTGAAGCGATGGGTTTTGTATTTATTTGCGGGGGGCTAGCGCTTTATTTTGAGCTGTCTTACCTTCTGGCCTGTATGGCTTTGGGAGCTACTGTTGCAAGAGCAGCCAAACATGTTAGTCGTCCTTTTCATGAAATAGAAAGAGCCAGTGAGCCTTTTCTGGTCATTTTCTTTTTACTCTCGGGAATAACACTGCAATTAGGAACCCTTTCAACCATTGGACTGATTGCAGCAGGCTATATTGCTGCACGTTCATTAGGCAAGATTTATGGGGCACGAATAACAGCTAGAATTACCAAAGCGTCGCCGGTGGTTCAAAAACACCTGGGTTGGTGTTTGTTGCCGCAGGCGGGTGTTGCTATTGGTATGGCTTTGTTAGTAGCTGAGCGTTTACCGGATGTTGCCGAAACGGTGTTGGCGATTACTGTCGTTACAACGGTAGTGTTTGAATTGTTTGGCCCATTTATCACCCGTTGGCATATACACCAGGCGGGTGATTCACAAGAGTTGTAGTGTCAGTTTTATACCATTCAGATTTTTTCTACCTGAACATTTATTCCGTTAAATTGTGTCATGCCAGAGAGGGGTTCAACTGAGTCAGGTCCATCATTGGCTAATATATTGGCATTGGCTCCCGTTGTTGTTTTGGCAATAGTTTGGCCCTGGGCATACTGATGGCCCCAGCCATGAGGCATGGCAACGCTGCCAGGCATCATATTGTTGTCGAGACTGACAGGTATTGTTACTGAGCCGGCAGTTGATGAAACTTTTACCTTGTCACCATCGCTAGCCTCGATTTTTTCAGCATCTTCAGGATTGATATACAGGTAATTACTATGCCTTTTATCTTTAATGTATTTTTCGTGATTATGCGTCCAGCTATTATGTGAATAACGTTCACGTTTGGTAATTAACTTAAGCGTGCCTTTTTCTTGCAGGCGTTCATTAAAAGATTTCTCCAGACGATGTTTTGCCAGGTTAATAATATCTGCTGGTGCCAAATGAATTTTTTTGTCATCGGTGACTACGCGTTTGCCCAGATAGTTATCCGGTTTTAAAGGTTCTAACAGTTTTCCGTGGGGATGTTTTCGTAATTCTTTAATGGAACCCTGTTTGCCAAACTTGCCAATCATATTGAGCATGCGTTGTGGCATAGGCAGTAGCGTGTCACCAATAACAGGTAGTTTGCCCAACTGTTCGCCTAGTGTGACGACAGCCTGAAAAACCCCGGAGCCAAACAGTGGCGCTTTGCAGTGTTTGGCAAGTTGATGAAGAATCCACATTTCGTCTTTGGCATTTTCGGGTGGACTTACCATGGCATCGACATATTGATACCAGGGAACTGGTGTCGTGCCGCACATGGAGCCAAACATAAATGGTACATCAGGTCTCTCGGCAAAATGGGTGCCGGGTAAAATATAATCAGCATAGTTGGCTGTTTCGTTTTGTACTATTTCAATACTTACGAGTAACTCGAGTTTTTTTAGTGCTTCGGACAGGTGTTCACTTTTTGTGGCTGTTAGCAGCGGATTGCCTGAAATAACAAACAGACTTTTTATTTGCCCTTCACCCGGAGTGAGTATTTCATCGGCCATAATTGCGCAAGGGAAAGCTTCCAGAAAACTGGGCGTATTACCGATGCGTGAATATTTTGTCTCAGTCGGGTTTTTGGCTAACATGCCGGCATAATCAACAATTCCTTCACCCATTTGTACGCCACCCAGACGGTCAAGATTTCCTGTTATGGCATTAATGACTTCCTGTATCCAA
>CBDUPD010000094.1:0-7578 GCA_965368985.1 uncultured Spongiibacteraceae bacterium
GCAGGTGTTGATAGTGAAGGCAGTGTGGTAAAAGACTGGCAAGGTCATCATAATGCAGAAGCTGAAGCAATATTTGCATTGAGAGAAGCAGGCTACGCGATAGTGCTACCCCATGCTCCTATTGGCTTGCCTCCCTTGTATCATGGAAACTGGATAACCAGTGTTATTGAAGATTATCAGCCTTATCAGTTGTCTGCAGATTATGTTTTTCTTAATACCCTGATTACACATATCCACCAGGGGACTTTCCCGGCGCTGCAGAATCTTGATGGAAATAACTTGTTTGCTGCAGGATTTTCTCTGGGTGGAACCCAGTCAGCCAGAATGTCGATTGCCTGGCCAGAGACTTTTAAGGCAATAGCCGTTAATAATGGTGGTCCGGCTAACTGTTTATGGGTGGGGTATGATGATCCGTATTTCCCGGAGGACTGGTGCAATAATATTGCCTTGCCAAGTTTATCAAATAGCCCGACACCGGTTTTGTTGACGCACCAATTTGAAGATAGAAACCAGATGATAGGGCAATCTGAATTGTATGCATTTTATCTTGATCAGCTTAATCAGAATAAACAGGAAAGCGAACAGGAAATTCCATGGCGAGCAGTGATCGGGCGTTTTGAGCAAAATCAAACTGCCAACTGGGTGTTGTCGCAACACCCTCAGGGAATGACAACACATTGGGGAGAAACAAGTGTGGTGCCTGAGTGCAGTGGTTCTGATGATTTATATTGCGTAGAGTATGTAGAGCATATCTATGTAAAAGACACTTATCACTATGTTATTGAGCAAGTGGGTGAGGTTATGGTGAATTGGTTTAATCGTTATAAGTCTTAATGACAAGAAGTTCATAAAAAGGTTGTTAGAGATTTTTATTTGTTATTGATTGAACTCATCTTTTCTTTTGGAAGCAGGTTCGGTGAAAAGACGTTTTTATCTCATAGTGATCTTTGATAGACTGTTGGCAACTACTTAACAGGTTTAATAACGCAGATGAGCAAAGCATTTTGGCAAAATGAGCAGCCAGCAGACTCTCGCCGGGAAAGAAGAAAGCAGGAGTTTCGTGAAAAAATCATGGAAGCTGCAATCCATTTGTTTGAGAAAAACGGGTGCGATGTTGTAACACTCGAAGATATCTGTGAGCTTGCAGATATTTCCCGTCCAACTTTTTATAGTTACTACGCTTCAAAACAAGAGCTGATACACGCATTGGGTGAAAAGCTGTGGCTTAGAGTGGCAGCAGATCTTACTTCTGAGTCACTGGCTAATAGTGACTCTACCAAAAAGTATATAGAGACCTTTTTTAAAGTCGTTACCAAAGAAATCATCAAATATAACTCTCTTGAAAGAGAGCTTATCAGGCAGAGCATGATCAGTGATCCCCGTGATAGCAGCAGCTTGCATATCATGCATGGGCTGATTGACATGTTTGTTAAAGTCTACACTGAAGGTCGCAAGCGAGGAGATGTTGGCGATCTCTACCCTATTGATTTTCTTGCAGAAATGACTATGGGTAGTATCAACTCAGTGATGATGAGCTGGGCTGTTGATGAAAAATTTCCCATTGAAAAACGCTTGAAACAACTGGCTGATTATATTCCTCGTATGCTTGGGATGACTAAGTAGCTCAACCCCCTCCCTTTACCCGGTTACATCACACAGATTACATGACTGTATTCAGGGTGACGCCTGGATTAAATTTACGAAAATAAATATCTTTATTCTTGTAAAGATATTTGCATGTTGTTAATTTACGTGTTTTGAATAAATCCTTTCGTTTTCAATTAGCAGGTACGACACAGATAGACCTTCTACAGGAGCTCAGCAATGACATTTCGTAATCTTGCCTATGCACTCGACATTGTGGCTGAAATACGTGGTGATGAAGACTGCCTGATTCAGGGAGATAAGCACTTCTCATGGCGACAGGTCGAGCGTCGCGCCAGAAATCTGGCAGCCTGGATGTTAAGTACCGGTGCCAGTCGACAAGGAAAGGTTGGCGTCTATACCTATAATCACCCCGCATATATGGAAGGCATTTACGCAGTTTTAAAATCATCACTGGTTCCGGTCAATGTTAATTACCGTTATCAGGCTGAAGAGCTGTGTTATTTGCTGGATAACTCTGATGCTGAAATAGTGATTGTTCATGAAGAGTTTGTCCCCTTATTAAAAGAGGTTTTATCTGATCTCCCGCAAATTAAGGGCATTCTGGTGGTTGAAGAGACAGGTGATTTTGATATTGCCTCTTTTAACGATGATTTAAATATTAAAGTAGCCTCTTATGCGGTGGTTGCAGAAAATGACCAGCCAGCTCTTGAGGTGGAGTTGAGCCCTGAAGATATGTTATTTCTCTATACGGGCGGTACAACAGGCATGCCCAAAGGTGTTATGTGGCGTCAGGGAGATATCTTTGCACGTTTTGGCGGTGGCGGCATAGGTGTAACACCGGAAACAGAAGAGGCTTATCGCGACTTTATAAAAAATCCTCCCATGATGTACCGTTCATTAATTGGCCCCCCATTGATGCATGGTACCGGCTGGTTTCAGGCAATGATTGCATGGCTCTGTGGCGGAGTGGTTATTTTGTTAGATGGTGTAAGAAAGTTTGATCCTGAAGAGTTATGGCAGACCGTGCAAGATCAAAAAGTGACAGCGATTACTATTGTTGGTGATCCATTTGGCAAGCCTATGGCGAAAGCACTGGAAGAGAATGAAGGGAAGTATGATATCTCCAGTCTGTTTATGATAGCCTCTTCAGGCGTTATGTGGAGCGAAGGAACCAAGCAGCGTTTACTGGCTCATCATCAAGGCTTGATGTTGGCAGATGCCTTTGGTTCTTCAGAAGCCGTGGGAATGGGTATCAGCATGACGACGGCTGCAGGTTCAGTACAGACAGGAAGCTTCCAGCTTTCTGATACCACGCGTCTATTTAGCGCTGATCTTGAGTTGCTTGAAAGTAGGCCGGGTGTGAAAGGTCTGGTAGGTGTAGGCGGCATTCAGCCAGTGGGTTATTACAAAGATCCTGCAAAAACCGCCAAGACTTTTGTTGAGTGTGAGGCAGGCAGATTCTCGGTACCTGGTGATTGGGTGCAGGTGAACGAAGATGGCGTTACTCTGACTTTGTTGGGTCGAGGTTCGGTATGTATTAATACTGGTGGTGAGAAAGTCTACCCTGAAGAAGTTGAAGAAGTTGTTAAATGCTTTGATGGCGTAAAAGATGCTGTTGTGGTTGGGGTGCCGGATGATCGATGGGTTGAGGCAATTACAGCTGTTGTTTCAAGTCATCAGGGCGAGTTGGATGAAACCGCAATTATTGAATATGTAAAATCAAAGCTGGCGGGGTACAAGGCACCCAAGCATGTGGTGCAGGTAGATGAGGTGTATCGTTCTCCATCAGGTAAAGCAGACTTTAAGAGAACGCGACAAACTGCTGTCGAAAAGTTAGGTATTGAAGTATAGATTTTGCTTTGTTAAAGAGGCGAGTTACAAACTATTAATAGACTGCAATCTATCTAGACACTACAATGTATAGTTCATTGTATATAACAGTAAAAAGTCTTTATTAATGCTGGTATTTAAGGCATAAAGACAAATGCAAAAAGAGTTGAAGGAGAGTCAACATGCAGGCCGATTTTGCCGCAAATATTGATGTGAATACATTGCTTGATTCAAGTGCCAGTGTATGGGACAGCGCCAAAGAAGAAGTTGTTTCCATGATGGGAACCCCTGCAGCGATGCAGCCAACACCTGCCATTCGTGAAACATGGTCAACAAAAAATATTGGTTCTGTATCGTCAGTAAAAGTGCGGGTATTGCATAATGGCAGTGAGCTGGCTTTTCGTCTTGAGTGGGATGCGCCTAACCACAATAAAACACATGGTGATAACTCTGTATTTCCCGATGGTGCAGCTATTGCATTTCCGGTAGTACCTAATGCGCCGGTTATGATGGGTGCACCTAAAATGCCTCTTAATATCTGGTTCTGGCGTGCTAATCAAGAAGGTGGAGAAAGCCGCCAGATAGCAGCTGAAGGTATTGGTACTTCTGATGTCCTTAAGGGTAATAGAGATGTGCAGGTGAGTGGTGCCTGGCACGAAGGTAAGTGGGTTGTTGTTATAGCTCGCAAACTGGTTGTTGCAGAAGGAGAATCAATAGCACAATTAAAAGCCGGTGAAACATCTCAGTTTTCCCTGGCTATCTGGGATGGCAGTAATGGTGAGCGTGCCGGTATAAAATCATTCTCGGGTCCAGCCTGGCTGGATCTATCTCTTGCGGTGGGGAGTTAATCGATGAGTAAGCGTCAAGTTGCAATGGTGATGGATTTAAACAAGTGTCTGGGCTGTCACACCTGCTCACTGGCTTGTAAAACCCTGTGGACCCGTGAAGAAGGTATGGAGTACATGTGGTGGAATACCGTAAACACCATGCCAGGAAAAGGCACTCCAAAAGATTGGGAGAAAATGGGTGGCGGTTTTAAAAATGGTGTCGCTGAATTAGGCAAGCTGCCTACTCGTGAAGAATTTGGAGATGCCTGGAAGTTTAACCACGATGAAGTATTTAAAGGTGGTAAGGGTCACGATGTTTTTCTTCAGCCAAATGGTATGCAAGATAAACAACCTGATTGGGGCCCAAACTGGGATGAAGATCAGGGTGCGGGTGAATACCCTAACTCCTACTTCTTTTATCTGCCGCGAATCTGTAATCACTGTTCTAACCCTGCTTGTGTGTCGGCTTGCCCTCGTAAGGCAATAGTGAAACGTGAAGAAGACGGCATTGTTATTATTAACGAAGATCGCTGTCGTGGTTACCGCTTCTGTATGGAAGCCTGTCCTTATAAAAAGATCTATTTCAATAAAGAAAAAGGCGTTTCACAGAAATGTATCTTCTGTTATCCACGTCTGGAGCAGGGTGTTGTTAATGCTTGTGCACGTCAGTGCCCGGGTCGTATCCGTCATGTTGGTTTCCTTGATGATAAAAACAGTTCGGTATACAAGTTAGTACATGAGTGGAAGGTTGCTGTGCCTCTTCACCCTGAATATGGCACTGAGCCAAATGTTTTCTATGTTCCGCCAACAGGCCCCAAGCGTTTTGATGAAAACGGCGATGTTGATGAAAGTAAGCCTCGTATTCCAGAAGATTACATTAGGTCACTATTTGGTGATGAGGGTATCGAAGCGTTAAGAATAGTTGACGAAGAGATGCAGAAAGTACGTAATGGCGGAAAATCAGAGTTGATTGATCTTCTAATCGTGTATAAGTGGACAGATATGTTTGGAGGGTTTGATAAAGATCCTGCAACGCTACAGTGGGTTGAAGCCTAGTATCTGTTTGCTATGATGAAACATTCAAAGCCCTGCTTATCTCAATAAGTGGGGCTTTTTTTTGTCCGGTTTTCAACTCTCCGGTGGTCTGGTCTGGAAGGGTTTAAATACTTCGCCGAGTGACGGAACTGTCACGATATTGGCTATTCCCGTTGGGGCAGAAATTTAGTAGACTGGATTTATGAAAATATCTTATCGTTTGTAAAGTTTTTTCTTTTTGTTAAGAGAAAGGGCAGGCAGGGATATGAATATCAAGCATCTTATAATCGAGATTTAATAAGCAGGAGACATGCAATGTCTAGCCATCAATTAGGGCGTCGCCAATTCTTAAAAATCACCGGCATGGGAATGGCTGCCGCAGGAATGGGCCTGCCACTGTTTCATTTCAAGGGAGCAGAAGCATCAATAGGCGTAGCCGGTTCTGTGCGAATACATAAAAAACTGGGCAGCTGGGAAGACCTCTATAGAGAGCGCTGGACCTGGGACAATGTAGCAAAAGGCTCACATGCCTGGGCTAACTGCCGCAGTACCTGTGAATGGGATCTTTACGTTAAGAATGGTGTTGTTGTGCGTGAAGAGCAGACAGCTACCTATGAGCAATCAGAACCCGGTGTGCCTGATTTTAATCCTCGAGGTTGTCAAAAGGGTGCGTGTTATACCGAAGTCATGTATGGCCCTACTCGAGTACAAGTACCCATGAAGCGTGTTGGTGAAAGAGGCTCGGGTAAATGGGAAAGAATCAGTTGGGACACAGCGCTTGATGAGATATCCGACAAGATGATTGATCTTGCTCTGGAATATGGTCCCAGCACCATTATGCAGGATTTAGGCCCGAATATGGATTATGGCCCGACAACACTGGGTCGTTTTAAATTCTTGATGAAAACCGGCGGCACCTTTGCAGATATGTGGGGTGAAGTAGGTGACCTTAATATTGGTGCAGCCCAAACCCTGGGTTTTGCGCATACTGGTGGTACTTCAGATGAATGGTTTCTCTCTGATTTCATTATGGTCTGGATGTTCAATCCATCCGTTACCCAAATGGCTGATGCGCATTTTTTATATGAAGCAAAATATAACGGTTCAGAGCTGGTTGTTATTGATCCGCAATACTCTGCGACGAGTATTCATGCAGATCAGTGGCTGCCAATTGAAACAGGCACCGATGCTGCATTAGCTCTTTGCACTGCCAATTACATTTGGGAGAACAATAAGGTTGATTGGGGTTATGTAAAAGAACAAACCGATTTTCCAATGCTGGTTCGACAAGATACCAAACAATTTATTAGACAGTCAGACCTTGAAGAAGGCGGGGATTCTCTGCAGCTTTATATGTGGGATAGCAAAGCTAACAAGCTTTATGAGGCTACCGGCTGTGAAAATGGCGATAACCCAAAACTGACACTGGAGATTGATCCCGCTATTGAAGGAACTTTTGATGTAAAGCTCAAAGATGGAAAAATCATACAGGTAGTTCCCATGGCTACTTTTATTAAAGAAGAAGTTAGTCGCTTTAGTATTCCAGAGACAGCAAGAATTACGGGCCTTTCAGTGGAGCAAATTACCCAATTTGCTGCAGGTTTTGCTAATGCCGAGCGTCCATTAATTTTATCTAGCTGGGGTTCTAATCGTTTTGTACATTCTGATCTGATGAATCGAGCAAAACTATTATGTCTGGCTCTCAGGGGAGCTATCGGTAAGCGTGGTGCAGGCATCCACACAGGAGGTTGGTTAGACCTTGCAGGCTTTGGTGCCCAGTTAACACAAGAGCATGAAGGCTTATACGGTAAACTCGCCATGATGGCAGGCGTATTGGATGCCTCGACACTGTTTGAATTAATTACTGATGTTGTTATGCAACGTAAGGCACCAGAAATGTACGCCCATGATATGGCTAGTGATGGAGAGGCAAAGATGCTCTGTCGTTCTGCGATATCCAATGATTTGTATAACCATCAGGGGATCAAAGAAACGCTCGATAAAGAGACCGCAAAATTCTATGACCGTCCCATGGAAGACTATTATCAAGAAGCCGACGAAAAAGGCTGGCTAGAGACAATGGATGGTCCACCAAAAATATTCTTTACCGGTGGTGCCAATCTAATTCGTCGTACTAACCAGGGCGGCAAGATGTTGGATACCTGGTTGCCAAAAGTTGATTTGGCTGTTTGTATCGAAAAGAAAATGTGTTTTACCGCTATGCATTGTGATTATATTTTGCCTGCAGCAGGTTGGTATGAAAAATCCGGCATTAAAT